>NZ_QYUK01000001.1 GCF_003590945.1 Oleomonas cavernae
GCGCTCGTCGTCGGGATGGACGGCGATGCCGCTGTCGCCCAGCATGGTTTCGGGCCGCGTCGTCGCCACGGTGACGAAGTCGTCGGTGCCTTCGATGGGATAGCGGATGTGCCAGAGGTGGCCCTTCACCTCGCGGCTCTCGACCTCGAGGTCGGAAATCGCGGTGAGAAGCTGCGGGTCCCAGTTGACCAGGCGCTTGTCCTTGTAGAGCAGGCCGTCGCGGTACAGGGTGACGAAGACCTTGCGCACCGCGGCGCTCAGGCCCTCGTCCATGGTGAAGCGTTCGCGGCTCCAGTCGCACGACGCCCCCAGCCGGCGCAACTGGCCGGTGATGGTACCGCCCGAGACTTCCTTCCAGGCCCAGACGCGCTTGATGAATTCTGCGCGGCCGAGGTCCCGGCGCGAGCGGTTCTCGCCCGATTGGGCCAGTTGGCGTTCCACCACCATCTGGGTGGCGATGCCGGCATGGTCGGTACCCGGCTGCCACAGCACGTCACGCCCGCGCATCCGCTGCAGGCGCACCAAAATGTCTTGCAGCGTGTTGTTCAGGGCGTGGCCCATGTGCAGGCTGCCGGTGACGTTGGGCGGCGGGATCACGATGGTGTAGGGCTCACCACCGGTGCGCTTGCCCACGCCGAAGGCGCCCGAGGCCTCCCACTGGGCATAGAGGCGGGGTTCGACGGCGGCGGGGTCGTAGGTCTTCTTAAGCATGACGTATCTCGATAGCGCAGCCGCCACGCCTTGTCGGCGCGGCCGGCGCAATGCGGCGGGGCGTGACGCCCCAGGATTCAGAGGTTGGGATCGCGCCCGGAAATGCGCGCCAGTTCCTCGGCCACGCAACGCTCGACGATCCCGGCCAGGTGGGTATCCAGCCAATCCTTGAGCATCGGCCGCAGCAGGTCCTCGACCACCTCCTCGACCGAGCGGGCGTCGCCGTCCGCGCGGCGCGTCCCGGCCGGCGGCCGGCTGGCCTGGGCGACCTGGGCAAAGGCATTGCGGGCCTGGCTTGCGATCGTTTCCGATACCAGGCGTTCAGCGGGCGGCACGGCACCGGACATCGGGCTGTCCTTCTCGTTCAAGAGCATCGGCGGGACGGGCTCGTCTTCATCGTCTTCCGCCACGAAATTCTGCAGGGGTGCCGGATCCGGCACCAGCGCCGGACCGGCGAAGGGGGCGTCGGCAGGCGTATCGGGTTCGGGATGGGGGCTCAGCGAGACGACGCTGCCGTCGTCGGCCACCATCTCGGTCAGGTCGAGGATTTCGCCGGGGGTGTCCCTGGGCGCGTCCCTCGGAGCGTCTCTAGGGGCATCGCCGGCCGGCTCGGCATCGGTGGCGGCCCCCTCGGGCCGACCGTCGCCGTCTTCGGCGATGATCCGCCGAATCGAGGCCAGAATCTCTTCCATGGTCGGGTCGGCGGCACCCTTTGCGCCCTCGCCTTCCCGCTTCAACTCATCCGTCATCTCTTAATCCCCGCCGCTCAGGCGTCCCCAGCGACCGCCCAAGCTACGGCACGCACCCACCGAAAGAAAGAGGCGGCGCGTTTTCTGTCAACGGCGTGTCATCAATCGAAGCCGAACCAGCGGCCGCGGCTCTCGTCATAGTGCTTCACGGGATCGTAGCGGTCGCCCGACAGATTCAGGTTCTGGGCGGTCAGGCGGCCCACGGCGGACAGCAAGGTGAAGGCGGCGATATATTCGTCGCCCTGGGCCCGCACCAGGGCGACCTGGGAATTGAGCAATTCCTGTTCGGCGTTCAAGACATCGAGCACGGTGCGCGAGCCGACCGAGGATTCCTGCCGCACGCCTTCCAGCGCTAGGCTGTTGGCGGCGACCGCCTGCTTCTGCGAGACGATCACGGCCCGCGCCGCTTCGAGCTGGTCGAAAGCGTTCGAGGCCGACTCGATCACCGTGCGCTGGGTCTCGGAGACCTGCGACAGGCGCTGGCTGGCGGTTTGCTGGTTCTGGCGGATGGTGGCGTATTCGGCGCCGGACTGGTACAGCGGCACGGTCACCTGGACCTGCAAGGCCGCTTGATCCGTGCGCGATCCATTGGTGCTCTGTTCTTCGGCCCGCGATAATTCGGCCACCAGATCCACCAATGGATCGCGCACGGATCAAGCGGCCTTGCAGGTCCAGGTGACCGTGCCGCTGTACCAGTCCGGCGCCGAATACGCCACCATCCGCCAGAACCAGCAAACCGCCAGCCAGCGCCTGTCGCAGGTCTCCGAGACCCAGCGCACGGTGATCGAGTCGGCCTCGAACGCTTTCGACCAGCTCGAAGCGGCGCGGGCCGTGATCGTCTCGCAGAAGCAGGCGGTCGCCGCCAACAGCCTAGCGCTGGAAGGCGTGCGGCAGGAATCCTCGGTCGGCTCGCGCACCGTGCTCGATGTCTTGAACGCCGAACAGGAATTGCTCAATTCCCAGGTCGCCCTGGTGCGGGCCCAGGGCGACGAATATATCGCCGCCTTCACCTTGCTGTCCGCCGTGGGCCGCCTGACCGCCCAGAACCTGAATCTGTCGGGCGACCGCTACGATCCCGTGAAGCACTATGACGAGAGCCGCGGCCGCTGGTTCGGCTTCGATTGATGACACGCCGTTGACAGAAAACGCGCCCGCCTCTTTCTTTCGGTGGGTGCGTGCCGTAGCTTGGGCGGTCGCTGGGGACGCCTGAGCGGCGGGGATTAAGAGATGACGGATGAGTTGAAGCGGGAAGGCGAGGGCGCAAAGGGTGCCGCCGACCCGACCATGGAAGAGATTCTGGCCTCGATTCGGCGGATCATCGCCGAAGACGGCGACGGTCGGCCCGAGGGGGCCGCCACCGATGCCGAGCCGGCCGGCGATGCCCCTAGAGACGCTCCGAGGGACGCGCCCAGGGACACCCCCGGCGAAATCCTCGACCTGACCGAGATGGTGGCCGACGACGGCAGCGTCGTCTCGCTGAGCCCCCATCCCGAACCCGATACGCCTGCCGACGCCCCCTTCGCCGGTCCGGCGCTGGTGCCGGATCCGGCACCCCTGCAGAATTTCGTGGCGGAAGACGATGAAGACGAGCCCGTCCCGCCGATGCTCTTGAACGAGAAGGACAGCCCGATGTCCGGTGCCGTGCCGCCCGCTGAACGCCTGGTATCGGAAACGATCGCAAGCCAGGCCCGCAATGCCTTTGCCCAGGTCGCCCAGGCCAGCCGGCCGCCGGCCGGGACGCGCCGCGCGGACGGCGACGCCCGCTCGGTCGAGGAGGTGGTCGAGGACCTGCTGCGGCCGATGCTCAAGGATTGGCTGGATACCCACCTGGCCGGGATCGTCGAGCGTTGCGTGGCCGAGGAACTGGCGCGCATTTCCGGGCGCGATCCCAACCTCTGAATCCTGGGGCGTCACGCCCCGCCGCATTGCGCCGGCCGCGCCGACAAGGCGTGGCGGCTGCGCTATCGAGATACGTCATGCTTAAGAAGACCTACGACCCCGCCGCCGTCGAACCCCGCCTCTATGCCCAGTGGGAGGCCTCGGGCGCCTTCGGCGTGGGCAAGCGCACCGGTGGTGAGCCCTACACCATCGTGATCCCGCCGCCCAACGTCACCGGCAGCCTGCACATGGGCCACGCCCTGAACAACACGCTGCAAGACATTTTGGTGCGCCTGCAGCGGATGCGCGGGCGTGACGTGCTGTGGCAGCCGGGTACCGACCATGCCGGCATCGCCACCCAGATGGTGGTGGAACGCCAACTGGCCCAATCGGGCGAGAACCGCTCGCGCCGGGACCTCGGCCGCGCAGAATTCATCAAGCGCGTCTGGGCCTGGAAGGAAGTCTCGGGCGGTACCATCACCGGCCAGTTGCGCCGGCTGGGGGCGTCGTGCGACTGGAGCCGCGAACGCTTCACCATGGACGAGGGCCTGAGCGCCGCGGTGCGCAAGGTCTTCGTCACCCTGTACCGCGACGGCCTGCTCTACAAGGACAAGCGCCTGGTCAACTGGGACCCGCAGCTTCTCACCGCGATTTCCGACCTCGAGGTCGAGAGCCGCGAGGTGAAGGGCCACCTCTGGCACATCCGCTATCCCATCGAAGGCACCGACGACTTCGTCACCGTGGCGACGACGCGGCCCGAAACCATGCTGGGCGACAGCGGCATCGCCGTCCATCCCGACGACGAGCGCTACCGCCACCTGG
>NZ_QYUK01000002.1 GCF_003590945.1 Oleomonas cavernae
CACGCGGCCTGGGCCCGACGCTGCTGCCACGCCCGCAGCGCTACTACTTCGGCTTCGGCCAGAGCGCTGCCACAGCGCATCTGCAGGGCCGCGAAGGTGACAAGGAGGTCGTCTGGGAGCTGCGCGAACAGGTCGCGCGCGCCGTGGAGCAACAGATCGGCCGGCTGCTGCGCTATCGAGCCGAGGATCGCCTCCAGACCTGGAGTCTGCTGCCCGCTGGCTGGCGCCGCTGCAGTCTGAGCGCTCCACGTCTTCTCACTACTCAACGGGATTTTCGATGAACGACAAGATTTCCATCGCCGAAACGGCCTTGCCCGAACAGGTTTCCGTCTGGTGGTGGGTTACGGCCCGGTCGGCGCGGCCATCGGCTGCCTGCTCGGCCGCCAGGGCGTGCGAACGCTGAATCGTCGACAAGGCCAGCGACATCCTGACGCAGCCGCGAGCGATCGCACTGGGACAACGAGGCCTGCGCATCCTGCAGATGGTGGGCCTGGACGAGCAGGCGTTCGAAGCGGGTGGCGATTCCCGAGGTGCGCATGCACTCGCCGCTGCTGGGTCAGTTTGGTCGCGTCAACAGCGCGGGAAGCATCGACGGCCACCCCAAGCTGGTGACCTTCTTCCAGCCGGAGCTGGAGGCGGCCCTGCGCCGCCAGGTCCGGCGCTGGACTCCGTGCGAACGGCCTGCGGCGTGGAGTTCCTGGACTTCGTCGATGACGGCAAGGGCGTCACCGTCAGGCTGCGCGACGCTGACGGGGTCGATCACCGTGTGCGCGCCGATTTCTCGTTGCCGCGGACGGCGCGTCCTCGCTGGTGCGGCGCATGATCGGCCAGGATTTCGGTGGGGCGACCTATCCCGAAGACTGGCTGATCGTCGACGCCTCAACGTGCCGAAGCCGATCGATTCACACGAGTTCATCTGCGATCCTCGAAGCGGCCGATCCCGCACATGCCTGCGCCGGGCCAGCGCGAGCGCTGGGAGTTCATGCTGGCCCCCGGCGAGACGCGCGAGCAGATGGAGACCGACGAGCGCATCGGCGAGCTGCTCAGGCCCTGGGGCGACCTGGGCCAGATGAAGATCGAGCGCCGCGCGGTGTACCGCTTTCACGCACGCTGCTGCGACAGCTTCCGCAAGGGACTCGTATTCCTCGCCGCGACGCGGCGCACATCACGCCGCCTTTCCGGGCAGGGCCTGGTCGCGGGCCTTGCGCGACGCCGCCAACCTCTGCTGGAAACTCGCCGCCGTGGTGCAGGGCAAGGCCTCGCCCGCGATCCTCGACCAGTTATGACCAGGAGCGCCGCCCGCATGCGCGGGCCATGATCGGGCTGGCCAAGCTGATGGGCAGCCTGGTGATGCCGCGCAACTCGCTGGTCGCGCTGCCTGACCCATGGCAGTGTCCGCCTGCTGCGCCTGCTGCCGCCACTGCGTCGCTTCCTGGACGACCTGGGCATCAAGCCGAAGAACCGCTTTGCCAAGGCCTGTTTTGCCCGGGGGCTCGCCAGCTGGAGCGAGGGGGCCAACTGCCCCAGGGCCTGGTGCGCAACTCCCGTGGCGACGTGGTGCTGAGGCGACACGCTGCTTGACGGGGGGCCGACCCTGGTGGGCTTCGGTCTGCATCCGCGCAGCACGCTGAACAGTGCGCAGCGCCAGGCCTGGGAAGCCGCCGGTGGGCGTTTCGTCCAGATCTGCCATCGCAGCCAGGTCCTGCACAAGGCGAGGGCGCTGCGGAAGACCTGCAGGGGGCCTTGCTGCCGGGCGCCGCGCCCTTCGGCTGGGTCGCAGTCGTGCGACCGATCGCGTGGTCCTGCATGACGGTCCGCCCGCGGAGGCGTCGCGCATCGTCCATGAGTCGCTGGTCTTGCTCGGCGCTCATTGCGGCAGCCATTCGATCACGAAGCAGACCCAGGGGAGATCTCACGCATGAACCGCATTGTCGCAACGGCCGGGCCGGTATTCTGCTCGCGGCCCTGGCATCGACGCCCGCGCGGGCACTGGATTTCGATCTGCCCGTCGGATCCGGGGACGGCATCAGCGCCGTAGCTCAACACCAGCGTTACGGTAGGCGCCGGCCTGCGCATGCAGGATCCCGCGTCCGACCTGATCGGCAAATCCAATCTCGATCCGCAGGTCTGCACCGGCCCCAACGGTGCCTACCAGAGCTGCCAGAGCCTGTTCAGGACCCAGGTCTTCCCGGCCGAAAGGCTGGCCGCCGCTCCCGGCGCCGCGTCTCTCAACAATGATGACGGCAACCTCAACTATCGGCGCGGCGATCTGTTTGCCGCACCGGCCAAGGTCACCAGCGACCTGACGCTGAGCTACGGCAGGATTGGATTCTTCGCGCGGGCGCTGTATTTCTACGATTTTTCGTCAACAACGATTTCGTGAGTACCATCCGAACCGCATTACCTCGGACAATTACCTGCAGGTGGGCCGGAGGCCCCCTCGGCGCCGTTGCCGCCGACGGATATCGGAGCGCTGCTGAGGAACCCGGCCGCGCTGCTCACCGGGCGTGATTGCGAGCCGACCCTGGGGCCAGCCCGGCGCCAACGGTGGCCGCCTGGTGTACGGGCGGGCGCGGTCGTGCGCAACCGGCGCAGCGATGGCGAAACGCTGCGCCAGATCGGCACGGACCTGCAGCTGCTGGATGCCGTGCTGTTCACCAAGCTGCGCTATGGAGCGACAAGGAGCTCACCGTTCAAGCTCGGCCGCCAGACCGTGAACTGGGGCGAGAGCACACGCTGGTGCTCAACAGCATCAACCAGGTCACCCGTCAATGCCAACAACTACACCCGCATCGGCCGCACCGTGGAGGAGGTGTTCACGCCGGTGGGGATGGTGTTCGCGAGTTTCGATCCCTTCGAGAACGCAACGCTGGAAGGCTTCTACCAGCTCGAGTGGCAGAACGTGGAAGGCCACGCCCGGGCAGCTATTTCTCCGACCTGGACATCGCACCGACAATGCCGGAAGCACGGTCAGCATCAGCCCCGGCAATCTGGCCGAAGACCGGACCGTCGCGCCACGCCGCTCGATTCGACGCTGACCGGCCTGAGCAATACCACTTCGACGATCCGTCGCCTGCGGGACGAAAGAGCCGTCGGCCTCGGGCCAGTTCGGCCTGGCGCTGAAGTACTACCTCGAATCGGTGGGCAGCGGGATCGAGCTGGGTGCGTACTTCATGAACTACCACTCGCGCTTGCCGGTTGCCAGCGTCTACGCGACCCAGGCGAGTTGCGCGCGCCGGGAGGGGAACCTGCTCGGCATCGATGCCCGCGACCTCGTCAGCTTCCTCGCGGTCTGCAGCGATGTCCCTTCCTGCATGCGCTGACCCACCCGCAGCCAGCCGGAGGCCCAGTACGCCACGGACAGTGGGGCCCCGCTGGATACGGCGCGCCCCAGCTGGAATACCCGGAGAACATCCAGCTCTACGGCTTGAGCTTCAATACGACGATCGGTGATTTCTCGATCCAGGGGCGAGGTGGCCTACCGTCGAATCTGCCCTTGCAGGTCGATCTGCAGGACCTGGCTTTCGCCGCCCTCGGCCCCACGCTCACGCGCTGTCATGACCGCAGCGTCGGCTGCCTGGGTTCGGCGGAACTCGCCAACATCGGTATCGCTACGCCGAGGACGGCATGGCAACCCTCTATATGGTTCCAGCGACTTCGTCGACGCCAGCGGCGCAACGCCGTATCCGGATCTCATTCAATGTCGGCATTGGCCACATCCCGGGCTCGGCGCGCGCCTTCCCCAGCTTCGTCACCGCCTACCGCGGTGGCCAGGTCGGTGAGAACACGCCCTGCGCGGCCACGATGACGGATGCGGACTACCATCCCGGCATCGACTGCTACGTGCGCGGCTACGAGCGTTTCGATGTCTACCAGTTCAACTTCGGCACCACGCGGGTCTATGGTCCGCAGGACAACCCGTTCGCCGCCGACCAGATCATCCTGGTAAGCGAGTGGGGCGCGACCTGGGTGCCGGGGATCCGGCGCTGGACCAACTGCAGCTCGAAGCCCCGGGCACCTACTACCACGCCAGTGCCGGTGCTGACGGCTCCGGCGCAGACGGATCCCGCCAGGCCTGCTCGCTCAATCCGGCCTGCAGCGTTGGAGCGGATGGCATCCGCTTCAACCCGCATCAGGAAGACCTGAAGGGCTTTGCCGACGAATGGTCGTGGGGCTATCGCGTGATCGGCCTGTTCACCTACGAAAACGTGCTGCCCTCGATCGGTCTGCGGCCGACGCTGATCTGGTCGCAGGACGTGGGCGGCACCTCGCCGGGGCCTGGTGGCAACTTCGTGGAAGGCCGCAAGCAGGCCGACCTGATGCTGGAGACCCGCTACAAGGACGCGCTGTCCTTCACGGTCGGCTACACCTGGTTCACCGGCGGCGGGCGCTACAACCTGATGCGCGACCGTGACTACCTGCAGTTCTTTGCGCGCTATCAGTTCTGATTCCCCGATTCTCCGGTCCCGGCGTCCCCCATTTCTCCTCATGGCAGAGCCGCCGGATGCTTTCCCGAGGGTGTCCACTCCCCCTCGGGAGCTTTTTATACGGTCAGATCTCTGATTAAATGATCAGAGTTGTTTATGGAGTAACTCGAAATCAAAATTCACTGGAGCACCTGATGGCCACCCCGTCTGCGCCTCGGAAACCCAAGCGCAATGCCGCCCCTGCCAAGGTCAAAGCCAAGGCCAAGGCAAGCAGCAGCGCTGATGCAGCGCCGACGGAACGCGAGCCTCGAGGGGCGCGCCGCAAGCGCGAAACCCGCGCGAAGCTGCTGGATGCCGCGTTCCGCCTCATGGCCGAACGGGGCATGGAAGGCGTGGCCATCAACGAGATCACGGAGGCGGCAGACGTTGGTTTCGGGTCCTTCTACAACCACTTCGAGTCGAAGGAGTCGATCTACGACGCCCTGATGAACCTCGTCTTCGAGGATTTCGCCAAGGCCCTTGGCGAACTGGTATCCGACGTGGATGACCCGGCAATAAGGCAGTCGCCTTCAGCGTGAGGCATACCGTCATGCGCGCGCGACGCCGAACCGGTCTGGGGTCATATTCTGCTGCGAGAGGGCTACTCGGCCCGGAGTGCTGACGCGCGGTCTCGGCCAGTTCATGATGCGTGACCTGGCCCGGGGTGTGGCGGCCGGGAGGTTCAAGGCTCCGGATCTGTTCCTTGCCTCGTTGCTGTCGGGGGTACGGTACTCGCCGCCATTTCGGCGGAGCAACAAGCCGGGACCGAGAAGAGCCCGCAGGCCGCCTTGCTGAAGCAAATGGGCATGAGCGTGGGGGATATCCCGAACGGACCGCGACGATGATCATGGGAATCCTGGGGCTGCCGCCCAAGGAGGCTGCCAGCATCGCACGGCTTCCGCTCCCTGCAGTTTCAACGAAAAGCGGGATTTCGCCGTACGATAGAAGGCGCGAGATGGGGTCACGGACAGGGATTGCCCATCGCGGCAGCGATCGAGCTTTGCGATCAACGTGAGCTTCGCCTGGGCGGACTTGATTCGCTGAATCACATGTTGACGGGCGAACCGATATTCGCCTGAGACAACGCCGACAGTTGCTGTAGGAAAACGCCGCCATCCGTTCGGCGTAGAGGCAGGCCCTGCAAAATCCCCGATGATGTGGGGGCAGGGAGAGCGCTCCGGGGGAGCCCCTGCCATTTACGACAGCGGGGGAGAAAGCTCTTGTCACAGGGTAGGGATGAGCCGGCGGGCAATGGCGGACGCGGCCTGTCGCGCCGCAAATTCGTCACGGGCATGGGTTCGGCTGCCGCGCTCGCGGCCTGGGCGCCGCTGTTCCGGCTGACGCCGGCGGATGCTGCCTCCGGTACGCCGCCTCCGGCTTTCCCGCGGGCATCGACCTCTACCGCCAGGGCTTCGAGAACTGGGCCGGCGACATCCGCGTCGACGCGCTGTGGACCTGCGCGCCGGCGCGTGCGC
>NZ_QYUK01000003.1 GCF_003590945.1 Oleomonas cavernae
TGCGGCAGTATTCGCAATGGCAGAGATAGAAGCGCTGGAAGTCCCCTTCCCACTTCGAAGCGGACCGCGCCGCAGAGGCAGGAACCGGAATGTCTGTTGCTCATCTTGGCAGCCTTCGGATGCGGGGCCGGAATTTTACTCGACCGGCTCCGACATGGCCTGCTGCGCCTTGCGCGACTTCAGCGCCACCAGCACGCCGGAGGCGGCGACGATGCCCATGCCGAGGATGCTCATGGCTTCCGGTACGTGCCCGAACACCAGCCAGCCCAGCAGCGCCGCCCAGACCAGCTGCGCATACATCATCGGGGCCAGCACGGACGCCGGCGTATGGCGGTGCGCAGCCGTGAACAGGTAATGCCCCAGTCCGCCCATGGCGCCGGTGCCCAGGAACAGCAGGGCCTGCAGCGGGGTCGGCGGCTCGCCGCCCCAGGACCAGGGCAGGTACGCGCCGAAGACCAGGCTGCCCACCAGCGCGGTGTAGAACAGCATCGGCACGGGGCCTTCGGTGCTCGCCAGGATGCGTGACAGCAACTGGTAGGCCGCCGTCACCGCGACCGCGCACAGTGCCAGCACCGTTCCCAGCGGATCCAGCCCGCCGCCGGGGTGCGCAATCAGCAGGATGCCGCCAAAGCCGGCAACGGCGGCGACCCAGCCGATCATGCCGACGCGTTCGCCCAGGACGGGGCCCGCCAGCAGCACCACCAGCAGCGGCGACAGGAACACGATGGCCGTGGTCTCGGCCACGGGCATGCGCTGCAGCGCCAGGCCCAGCAGCAGCGACGCCGTCGCCAGGCAGGCGCCGCGGGCCAGGACCAGGCCGCGGCGCTGCGTCCGTACCAGTGCCTTGCCGTGGCTGGGCGTGAGCAGGATCACCATCAGCAGGAAATTGCCGATGTAGCGGATCGCCACCACCAGCGGGACGTCGTAGTGGGACACCAGGTACTTCGTGCTGCTGTCCATGCAGGCGAACAGGAACACGCCCAGCATGAACAGCAGCACGCCGCGCAGCGAGTGCGTCGCCGGCTGCCCGCCTGCGGCTTGGGGTTGACTCGGTGAGCTGTCCATCGTCCAGGATCTGTTGACGCTGCCTCGATCACTGCTGACCTGACCGGCATTTCCGGTCAAGCTGCATGGATAGACTACTGCATCGGGATTTGCGTATTGTTGACTGGCTGTAAAAGGCCCAAGGGCCTGCGGTGCAGACAGCCGAGGAGTCTGGCGATGACCATCACCATTACCGCCTTTGAACGGTCGCCCGATGGCGGCAAGGGGCTGGCGCGCGATACGCGCGTTCGCTGGGCGCTTGAAGAAGTGGGCCAGGCCTACGAGGTTCGCCTGGTTTCGTTCCGTGCGATGAAGGAACCCGCGCATCTGGGCCTTCATCCTTTCGGCCAGATTCCAACCTACGAGGAAGGCGATCTCGTCCTGTTCGAGACCGGTGCGATCGTCTTCCATATCGCCGAGCGCCACGCGGGCCTGCTGCCGGACGATGCCAATGCCCGCGCGCGTGCGATCACCTGGATGTTTGCCGCGCTCAATACCGTGGAGCCGCCGATCCTTGACCTTGCAACCGCCAGGGTCCTGGAGGGCGACAAGCCCTGGACCCGGGAGCGCCTGCCCCTGGTCGAGGGTCGCATCCGCAATCGGCTGGGCCAACTGTCTGCCCGCCTGGGCAATGCCGGCTGGCTCGATGCCGCGTTCAGCGCGGGCGACCTGATGATGGTGTCGGTGCTGCTCAGGCTGAAACCATCGGGCATCCTCGGCGAATTTTCCAAGCTGGCGGCCTACGTCGCCCGCGGCGAAGCGCGGCCCGCATACCAGCGGCTTTCGCCGCCCAGTTGGCGATCAACGCCGGCAAGCCATCCGCCGGCTGACCGGGTTCTGTCCCGGGCTCGACGCCGTCACATCAGCCGGTCGTAGAACCCCGGCGTGCGGTCCACGCGCAGCCGCGTGAGCTTGCGGTAGCAGATCAGCCAGCGGCCATCGACCTTGCGGTAGTGCTCGGTGTAGTGGCCGTAGCCGTGCAGCGATTCCTCGCGCTCGCCGTCCTGCCACCACAGGTGATCCTCCATCGGCCAGATGCCGGTGGCGGTGGTGTCGGAGGTGAGCTCGATCTCCGGCGTGTGCGCGTGATGCGCGGAGGTGATCGGCGTGCGATGTTCCATGAAATGCCGGATCGCCTCCGCCAGCGCCCTGGGGCCGACCACCTTGTTGTGCACACCGCCGGACTGCGGCTGCAAGGCCTGCGGCAGGTCGCCGTAGGTTTCCGACCAGGCATCCTCGGTGTGCACGCTGCCGTACAGGTCCCATTGCTTGAGGTCCATGTAGCGCAGGCGCCGGGCGAAGACGTTCCTGATCTCCTCGATGGCCAGCAGGGCTTCGGTCTCGGTCATGGCGGGTTCCGGTCGATGGGGAGTGCCTCGAGACTGGAACGCCGGCGCTTTTCGCACATCGGCCGGATGAAGGAGAAGGTAGTCCTACGGCGGCGGCAAGGCCCCGATGCGCGCATAGATCGCCGCCGCGGTTGCGCGGCGCTGCACCGCCAGCGCCGTCTGCGGGTCCAGCCAGCGGCCCATCGCTTCCAGCGCCTGTGCCTGCTCGTAGGGCATGTCCAGTGCCTCGGCCTGTGCCAGGGCGCGGCGCCACAGCCTTTCCGCCGGGCCGCGCTTGCCGCGCAGCCAGGACTGGCGCGCCCGTGCCAGCGCCGCGCGCGGGCCGGCGGTGGGGACCAGCCAGGCCATCTGGCGCAGCACGCGTGCCATGCGGCCGCTGCGTTCCAGCAGCGCGGCATGCCGCGCGGGATCGGTCTCGCGCTCGCAGGCGGCGCAGAGTACGGCGGCGACCGCGGCCAGGCCTGGTGCCAGGTAGAAGGTGGAGGGGGTGCGCGGCGCGCCAGCACCAGGGCCTCGTCCGCGTGGGCCAGCGCGGCCTCGGTTTCGCCGAGGCGCCACTGCGCCTGCGCCATCGCGGACACGCAGAGCATGCGGTCGGCCAGGCTGACTTCCTGCAGGGGCAGGGCGGTGTAGCCCTGCACCAGCGCCGGCAGGCGCGCAGGGCCGTCGCCGCGCAGGGCCGACAGCAGCGTGTCGTAGGACCAGCACCAGGCCTGGATCTGGGCGGGGATCACGGCGCCGGGCGCCTCCAGCACTTCGCGCACGCCGGCCGCGGATTCGTCGTAGCGGCCCTGGGCGAACCAGGCCACCAGGTCGGTCACGCGGATCTGCTGCCAGCGGCCGGTGATGCCGAGGCTGCGATAGAGCGGCGTGCCGGCGTCGTAGGACTCGTGCACCTGCTGCCAGTGGCCGCTGCTGGCGCGGTAGACCATGCGGCCGAGGTGCGAGTAGGCGACGTCGGTGCTGGCGCCGGCGCGGCTGGCGAGCAGCGAGCGCTGGCTGTAGTCGTCGGCCAGGCGCGTCTGGCGCATCGCCATGCAGGCCATCGCCAGGCCGGCGTAGCTGCTGACGCGGACGTAGGTGAAGTCGGTCTTTTCGGCCAGGTTGACCGAGGCCAGGGTCTGGTAAAGCAGCTCGGCCGGCCGGTTGTCGAAGAACGCGGTCTCGACCAGGCGCTGGTGGATATGCGCGGCGCGCGACAGCTGCTGCAGGCGCCGCGCATCGGCCTCGCGCCGCGGCAGGCGTTGCCGGTGCCAGGCCTGGATCGCGGCTTCCTTGAGCAGCAGCCAGCCGCGACGCAGGCCGCCGATGCGTCCGGGGCGGCCCATCAGCTGCAGCGCGCGGTGGTAGTGGTGGACCGAGGGGCCATACTCGAACAGCTCCTGGTGCGCATCGCCGAGGATCGCCTCCCACTCGCCCAGGCGCGCGCTCTCCGGCGTGCCGCTCAGCCGTGCGGCCAGCGCATAGGCACGCTGCACGTGGCGGATCGCCTCGCGATTGGCGTCGCGCGCCAGCGCGTTGCGGGCGGCGTGCTCCAGGTAGTGCAGCGCCTGCGCGATGTCGCCG
>NZ_QYUK01000004.1 GCF_003590945.1 Oleomonas cavernae
GAGCTGGAAGTGCCTCCGGCGCTGCCGCCGTCGTCCTACCGCCTGGTCGAACCGGGTGCGGACGGCATCATGGTGGCCAAGGCCGCTGAGCTGATCAGGAACGCCGAGTGCCCGGTGCTGCTGGTCGGCCACGCGGTGCAGTGCACCCGCGCCGGCCAGAAGGTGAAGGAGCTGGCCGAGCTGATGGGCTGCCCGATCCTGCAGACCTCCGGTGGTACCGCCTTCATCGAGGGCGTCGAGGATCGCACCTTCCCGTATCTGTTCTCCGAGGTGGGTGACGACATCGTCGCCAAGTCCGACGTCGTCGTCGCCATCGGCACCGAAATCGGCGAGCCGCTGCATTATGGCCGTGGCCACCTGTGGGCCAAGGGCAAGACCGATCGCAAGTGGATCTATGTCGAGCTGGACCCGGAAGCGATCGGCCAGAACCGTCCGATCGACGTGCCGCTGGTGGGCGACCTGCGCACCGTCGTGCCGCAGCTCTCGGCTGCGCTGAAGGCCACCCCGCGCCAGGAGCACCCGGACCTGCAGCGCTGGATCAAGGAAGACAAGGAGCGCCTGCAGGCGCTGGCCCAGCAGGACTTCAAGACCGACAGCGGCCGCGTCCACACCGGCCAGTGGGTCGTCGAGGCCACCAGGGCCATGCCGAAGAACGCGATCCACGCGCGCGACGGCGGTTGCACCGTGGTCTTCACCTGGACCTACCTGCAGGCGAAGCCGCACGACGTGGTCTGGAACCAGAACTTCGGCTGCCTGGGTACCGGTCTCGGCTACGCCATCGGCGCCTCGATCGCGGACGGCGGCAAGCGTCCGGTCCTGCTGACCACCAGCGATTCCTCGTTCCTGTACCACATCGGTGACCTGGAAGTGGTCCAGCGCTTCAAGCTGCCGATGGTCATCGTCGTTGCCGTGGACAACGCCTGGGGCCTGGAAGTCGGCGTCTACAAGCGCACCTTCGGCCACGGCAACAGCACCGAGCCGGGCGTGCACTGGAGCAAGAACGTGCGCTTCGACCAGATCGCCAAGGGCCTCGGCTGCGAAGGCGTCTACGTCGACAAGGGCGAAGACCTG
>NZ_QYUK01000005.1 GCF_003590945.1 Oleomonas cavernae
TGCCCGACCCAGCAGATCGCCTTGGCCCTGCGCGTCGTCTCGGGGTTGACGGTCAAGCAGATCGCCGCGCCTTCCTGGTGGGCGAGAGCGCGATGGAGCAGCGCATCACCGGGCCAAGAGCCGCATCGCCCAGGCGATGTCCCGTTCGAGGCGCCCGGCGCGGTCGAACGGTCGGAACGCCTGGGCGTGGTCGCGGCCATGATCTACCTGGTGTTCAACGAAGGCTATTCGGCGACGGGGGCGGAGGCCGATCACCGCCGGCCCCTGTGCGACGAGGCGATCCGCCTCGCCCGCCTGCTGCTGCGGCTGTTCCGGCCGAGCCCGAGATCATGGGCCTGACGGCCCTGATGTTCCTGCAGCATGCGCGCAGCGCGGCCCGGCTGGACGCCGACGGTGCCATCGTGCTGCTGGAAGACCAGGACCGCCGCCGCTGGAACCCGCAGATGATCGCCGAGGGCCTGGCCCTGATCGACAAGGCGGTGCGCCACCGCCGCCCCGGCATCTACCAGGTGCAGGCGGCGATCGCCGCCCTTCACGCCCGGGCCGCCCGGCCGGCGGAGACCGACTGGGTCCAGATCGACCTGCTCTATGCGACACTGGAGCGGTTGCAGCCGTCGCCCGTGGTCACGCTGAACCGCTCGGTCGCCACCGCCAAGGTGCAGGGGCCGGCTGCTGCGCTGGCGATGATCGAGCCGCTGGAGGCGCGGCTGGGCGGCTATTTCCATTTCCACGGGGCCAGGGGGGCCTATCTGCTCGCGCTCGGCCGTGGCCGGGAGGCGCGCTGCGCCTTCGACCGCGCGATCGCCCTGGCCACCACCCCGGCCGAGGCCGCCCACATCCGCCTTCATCTCGATCGTCTCGCCAAGGACAGCGCCCCGGCCGAGGCGGGCGGATAAAAAGTTCCGGGCGATGTCGGATCACCGCCTGCTGCCCCGTCCTTGGGGTGTCTGCAACGGAGAGGACGCATGACCATGGATATCCCACACGTCAAGCTCACCGGCGTCGTGCCCTATATCAATCTCGAGGGCGCGGGCGCCGCCTCGGCCTTCTACCAGAAGGCCTTCGGGGCCGAGGAACTGGTGCGCCTGCCGGCCCAGGACGGCAAGCGGGTGATGCATTGCTGCCTGAAGATCAACAGCGGCCACCTGATGATCAGCGACTGCTTCCCCGAGCACGGCATCACCTATCAGCGCTCCGGCAGCTACACCATGCACCTGCAGGTGTCCGACATCGACGCCGCGTTCCAGCGGGCGGTCGACGCGGGCGCCGAGGTGACCCTGCCGGTTCAACTGATGTTCTGGGGCGATCGCTACGGCCAATTGCGCGACCCCTTCGGCGTCACCTGGTCCCTGGGCCAGACCGTCGACGCAGCCTGATCGTAGGAGAGACCAATGCTCAAGGTAATCGGTATCATCGCCCTGGTTCTGGTGGTCGTCGTCGCCGGCCTGCTGATCTTCGCGGCGACCAAGCCCGATAGTTTCCGCATCGAGCGCACCGCCAGCATCAAGGCGCCGCCCGAGAAGATCTTCGCCCTGATCAACGATCTCCATCAGTGGACCCGCTGGTCGCCCTACGAGAAGATCGACCCGGCGCTGAAGCGCACCTATGGCGGTGCCGAGGCCGGCAAGGGGGCAACCTATGAATGGAGCGGCAACAAGAACGTCGGCTCCGGCCGCATGGAGATCCTGGACACCCAGGTTCCTTCGCGGATCCTGATCAAGCTCGACTTCATGACACCCTTCGAGGGCCACCACACGGCGGAATTCACCCTGGTGCCCACGGGCGAGACGACCAGCGTCACCTGGGCCATGTACGGGACGCACCCCTTCCTCGGCAAGGTCATCGGCATCTTCTTCAACATGGACAAGATGGTCGGCGGCCAGTTCGAAGAGGGCCTCGCCAACCTCAAGGCGGCGGTGGAGTAACGCGAGGCTGGCAGGGCCGTCGTGCGTCCTTCGAGACGGCCCTGCGGGCGTTCTTAAGGCATGAGGAGATTTGTTTTGGCACAAAGATTCCCCTCATCCTGAGGAGCCGTCGAAGACGGCGTCTCGAAGGACGCACGATATGACTCCAGGCCTGTTCGCAGGGGGCTTGGCTAAGCTAAAGGCGACGGAGTAGGGACGCTTCCATTCGTCAAACAGATCGGCGTGACTGCCGCTTTGCGATGATCTCGTCCGCCTCGATCATGGCGGCGCGGGTTTCCGCGTTCGGGACCTTCAATTCAAGGGCAAGGCCTGATCGACGACGACCCGACGAAGAAAAAGGCGCACGGCATCGGACATGGACAGGCCGATCGCGTTCAGGGCCGCGGTCGCCCGTTCCTTGGTCTCGTTGGCCACCCGGATATGCAGTATGGAATTATGAGCCGCCATCTCATGCCTCCAGTTGCAGTTTCACCGCCAGGAGGTCGCGCCAGGCGTCGCGCTTGGCCTCGGGCTGGCGCAGCAGATAGGCGGGGTGGAAGGTCGGCATGGCGGGGATGCCGCCCCAGTCGTGCCAGCGGCCGCGCAACCGGGTGATGCCCTCGCTGGTGCCGAGCAGGGTCGAGGCGGGGTGGCACCCAGGAGGACGATCACTTTCGGCTTCGAGAGCTCGATCAGGCGTTCGACGAAGGGTTTGCAGGTGGCGGTTTCCACCGGGTCGGGCTTGCGGTTGCCCGGCGGGCGCCAGAACAGGATGTTGGCGATATAGGCATCCCGCGCGGGCAATTGCTGGACCGCATGCTGAAGGCGATCGGCCGCGACCGCGCGGGGATGCCTATATCGCCAACATCCTGTTCTGGCGCCCGCCGGGCAACCGCAAGCCCGACCCGGTGGAAACCGCCACCTGCAAACCCTTCGTCGAACGCCTGATCGAGCTCTCGAAGCCGAAAGTGATCGTCCTCCTGGGTGCCACCCCGGCCTCGACCCTGCTCGGCACCAGCGAGGGCATCACCCGGTTGCGCGGCCGCTGGCACGACTGGGGCGGCATCCCGCCATGCCGACCTTCCACCCGCCTATCTGCTGCGCCAGCCCGAGGCAAGCGCGACGCCTGGCGCGACCTCCTGGCGGTGAAACTGCAACTGGAGGCATGAGATGGCGGCTCATAATTCCATACTGCATATCCGGGTGGCCAACGAGACCAAGGAACGGGCGACCGCGGCCCTGAACGCGATCGGCCTGTCCATGTCCGATGCCGTGCGCCTTTTTCTTCGTCGGGTCGTCGTCGATCAGGCCTTGCCCTTGAATTGAAGGTCCCGAACGCGGAAACCCGCGCCGCCATGATCGAGGCGGACGAGATCATCGCAAAGCGGCAGTCACGCCGATCTGTTTGACGAATGGAAGCGTCCCTACTCCGTCGCCTTTAGCTTAGCCAAGCCCCTGCGAACAGGCCTGGAGTCATATCGTGCGTCCTTCGAGACGCCGTCTTCGACGGCTCCTCAGGATGAGGGGATCTTTGTGCCAAAACAATCTCCTCATGCCTTAAGAACGCCCGCAGGGCCGTCTCGAAGGACGCACGACGGCCCTGCCAGCCTCGCGTTACTCCACCGCCGCCTTGAGGTTGGCGAGGCCTCTTCGAACTGGCCGCCGACCATCTTGTCCATGTTGAAGAAGATGCCGATGACCTTGCCGAGGAAGGGGTGCGTCCCGTACATGGCCCAGGTGACGCTGGTCGTCTCGCCCGTGGGCACCAGGGTGAATTCCGCCGTGTGGTGGCCCTCGAAGGGTGTCATGAAGTCGAGCTTGATCAGGATCCGCGAAGGAACCTGGGTGTCCAGGATCTCCATGCGGCCGGAGCCGACGTTCTTGTTGCCGCTCCATTCATAGGTTGCCCCCTTGCCGGCCTCGGCACCGCCATAGGTGCGCTTCAGCGCCGGGTCGATCTTCTCGTAGGGCGACCAGCGGGTCCACTGATGGAGATCGTTGATCAGGGCGAAGATCTTCTCGGGCGGCGCCTTGATGCTGGCGGTGCGCTCGATGCGGAAACTATCGGGCTTGGTCGCCGCGAAGATCAGCAGGCCGGCGACGACGACCACCAGAACCAGGGCGATGATACCGATTACCTTGAGCATTGGTCTCTCCTACGATCAGGCTGCGTCGACGGTCTGGCCCAGGGACCAGGTGACGCCGAAGGGGTCGCGCAATTGGCCGTAGCGATCGCCCCAGAACATCAGTTGAACCGGCAGGGTCACCTCGGCGCCCGCGTCGACCGCCCGCTGGAACGCGGCGTCGATGTCGGACACCTGCAGGTGCATGGTGTAGCTGCCGGAGCGCTGATAGGTGATGCCGTGCTCGGGGAAGCAGTCGCTGATCATCAGGTGGCCGCTGTTGATCTTCAGGCAGCAATGCATCACCCGCTTGCCGTCCTGGGCCGGCAGGCGCACCAGTTCCTCGGCCCCGAAGGCCTTCTGGTAGAAGGCCGAGGCGGCGCCCGCGCCCTCGAGATTGATATAGGGCACGACGCCGGTGAGCTTGACGTGTGGGATATCCATGGTCATGCGTCCTCTCCGTTGCAGACACCCCAAGGACGGGGCAGCAGGCGGTGATCCGACATCGCCCGGAACTTTTTATCCGCCCGCCTCGGCCGGGCGCTGTCCTTGGCGAGACGATCGAGATGAAGGCGGATGTGGGCGGCCTCGGCCGGGGTGGTGGCCAGGGCGATCGCGCGGTCGAAGGCGCAGCGCGCCTCCCGGCCACGGCCGAGCGCGAGCAGATAGGCCCCCTGGCCCCGTGGAAATGGAAATAGCCGCCCAGCCGCGCCTCCAGCGGCTCGATCATCGCCAGCGCAGCAGCCGGCCCTGCACCTTGGCGGTGGCGACCGAGCGGTTCAGCGTGACCACGGGCGACGGCTGCAACCGCTCCAGTGTCGCATAGAGCAGGTCGATCTGGACCCAGTCGGTCTCCGCCGGCCGGGCGGCCCGGGCGTGAAGGGCGGCGATCGCCGCCTGCACCTGGTAGATGCCGGGCGGCGGTGGCGCACCGCCTTGTCGATCAGGGCCAGGCCCTCGGCGATCATCTGCGGGTTCCAGCGGCGGCGGTCCTGGTCTTCCAGCAGCACGATGGCACCGTCGGCGTCCAGCCGGGCCGCGCTGCGCGCATGCTGCAGGAACATCAGGGCCGTCAGGCCCATGATCTCGGGCTCGGCCGGGAACAGCCGCAGCAGCAGGCGGGCGAGGCGGATCGCCTCGTCGCACAGGGGCCGGCGGTGATCGGCCTCCGCCCCCGTCGCCGAATAGCCTTCGTTGAACACCAGGTAGATCATGGCCGCGACCACGCCCAGGCGTTCCGACCGTTCGACCGCGCCGGGCGCCTCGAACGGACATCGGCCTGGGCGATGCGGCTCTTGGCCCGGGTGATGCGCTGCTCCATCGCGCTCTCGCCCACCAGGAAGGCGCGGGCGATCTGCTTGACCGTCAACCCCGAGACGACGCGCAGG
>NZ_QYUK01000006.1 GCF_003590945.1 Oleomonas cavernae
ATGAAGAGCTTGCGCACGGAACTGGAGGCTCAGCGGCTGCGAACGGTCAGCGTGCCCGACATCGAGGCGGACGACGCGATCGCCGTGCTCGCCCTGCGCTGGCAGCAGCGGAATCGCGGGCCATGACCATTCTCTCCACCGACAAGGATCTCTGTGCCTTGCTGAGCCCCTCGGTGTCCGTCTACGACCACTTCACCAACGTCAACCGCGACGCCGCCTGGGTGCTCGCCAGGTTCGGCATCGAGCCGGGCCTGATCCAGGATTACCTGGCCCTGGTGGGCGACAAGACGGACAACATTCCCGGGTGAAGGGGATTGGTCCCGTCACGGCCGTGAAGCTCCTGCGGGAGTTCAAGTCCCTGCAGGGGATTCTCGAAAGCCGCTCGATCCAGAAAGTGGCAAGACAGGTCATGCGGGATCGCGAAATGGCCCTGGTGTCGCAGGCACTGGTCCAGTTCAAGACCGACGTGTCGATTGGCCTGTCATGGGCCGACCTGCGTGCAGGTGATGGGGTCGGACGCGATGAGTGACCGCGATCGCCGCTGCGGGACCTGTCCGGCGCCCCCTAAACCGGGGAGGGGACGAATCACGGCCCCTGCCTTAGCCTTGCTTCGCGAAGGGAGAATCGTCCTGGTCGCGGCCTGCTCTCAGGCCGGTCGGTGCACCGGCGATCTGCCATCCGTTTCCAGGGCCCCCGGCCCTGAAGCACCTGCCCCAGGAATGATCGGCCCCAAACATGAAACTGCATGGACTGCTAACCGTCGGCCTCGCTTTCGTCCTCACGACGCTTGCAGCGGGGCCGTGTCGCGCGGCCGCCGCGGCGGGCGAATCGGCAAGCGCGGATGACATCCTGCAGGCCCATGTCGAGGCCAGCGGCGGCAGCGCCAACCTGGCGCGCATCCAGAACCGTACGACCGAGTCGAAGCTGTCGATGGGATGGCTGAGCGCAAGCCTGAAGTCGACCCTGGTCCAGCCGAACCTCTTCCTGGATGAGGCCAGCATGCTGGCCGCATCCAGCAGCAGCGGGTACGACGGCCATACCGGCTGGAAGCGCGACGGCAGCAAGATCGAAGCCCTCCAGGGCAACGAACTGGCCCGCACGCTCCGCGGGCACAGCCTGGACTGGCATCTCAAGCTCCCGAGCTGGTATCCGCAGCGCAAGCGCCTGCCTGACGCCGAACTGGAAGGAACGCCGGTGCATGTCCTGGAACTCACCGCCAGCACCGGCGAGAAGGAGATCTGGCGCCTCGACGCCGGGAGCGGCCTGCTGCTCCAGGTCGAGGGCTTCGCCTTCGAGAAGGACAAGCCGCCCGTCAAAGCCTTCACGACATTCAGCGACTACCGGAAGATCGACGGCGTCGTGCTGCCCTACAAGACCACGATCAGCGACGGCAAGCGGACCTTTACCGTCGTGGTGCAATCGCTGAAGCACAACCTGGCCGTTACTCCGCCACGCCTGCCGGCCAAGGAGTAACGGCTCCGGGATTCGCGCTGCGCGATCTACGCCGCCAGCATCTCGCGGTTGCGGAGCTGGTCGCGCAGCACGCCGTCGCTGCCGAACAGGCGCTGGCGCCATTCCTCGACCAGGGCACGGGTGTCGTGCTTGGCCGGGTGAAAGCCAGGGCGCCAGAACACGC
>NZ_QYUK01000007.1 GCF_003590945.1 Oleomonas cavernae
CCTTCGCGCATCGCCGGGGTGATGCCGACCACCTTGGGGTCACGCGCCGCGGCCTCGCAGAGCCAGTCGCCGAAGACCTGGGTGTAGGCCGGCTTGCCGCCCGGCTTCTTGGCCGGGAAGGCGCCGGTCACGGGGTCGAACTGGGTGACGCCGTGGTACTTGATCGGGTCGGCCTCGGCCGGGTCGAAGCCCTTGCCCTTGACCGTCAGCACGTGCAGCAGCTGCGGGCCCCTGGCGTCCTTCAGGCGCTCGAAGGCGGCGAGCAGGGCGTCGAGGTCGTGGCCGTCGATGGGGCCGTGGTAGCTGAAGCCCAGCGTCTCGAACAGCGCGCCGGGATTCTCCAGGTGCGCCTCGTTGTGCTCGTCGTCGTCCGTGGTCAGGCGGTTGCCGTGCGGGGCGGCGAGGCCGAGCTTGTTCACCAGCCTTGCCGAGTGGTTGCGCAGGGCGCCGACGTTCTCGGAGATCGACATGTCGTTGTCGTTGTAGACCACCAGCATGTCCAGGCCGATATGGCCGGCGTGGTTCAGGGCCTCGAAGGCCATGCCGCCGGTCATGCCGCCGTCGCCGATGATGGCGACCGCACGGCGCTTCTCGCCCTTGATGCGCGCCGCGGCGGCCATGCCGGCGGCAGCGGAGATCGAGGTGGAGGAGTGGCCCACGCCGAAGGTGTCGTACTCGCTTTCGCCGCGGTGGCAGAACGGCATCAGGCCGTTGAGGCGGCGGATCGTCTCCAGGCGCGCGCGGCGGCCGGTGATCATCTTGTGCGGGTAGGCCTGATGGCCCACGTCCCAGACCAGGCGGTCGCGCGGCGTCTCGAAGGCGTAGTGCAGCGCCAGCGTCAGTTCCACGGTGCCGAGGTTGGCGGCGAAGTGCCCGCCGATGCGGCCCAGCGTTTCGATCAGGTAACGCCGCATCTCCACCGCCAGGTGAGGCAGCTCGGAGAGCGGCAGGCGACGCAGATCCGCCGGCGTGTTCACGCGGCCCAGCAAGGTGTAACCGGGAATTTCGACCATGTCGGAATTATGAACCCTAGGTGCGCCACATTGGTGCAATCGCCGTGCAATTATGCGTTTCTTGCTGCAATGCAGCAAACCCGCCGCTTCAGGCTAGCGCTTGCGCCCCTGGATGTGATTGGCCAGCCAGATCAGCGGCTCGGCCTCCGGGCCAAAGACGTTGATGGCGGCACGGGCGATGTCGAACAGCTCCTCGGCGCGCTCGCGCGCGGCCGGCAGGCCCATGACGGCCGGGTAGGTGGACTTGTGGGCCGCCTCGTCCTTGCCGGCGGTCTTGCCCAGCGTGGCGGCGTTGCCCTCGATGTCGAGGATGTCGTCCTGGATCTGGAAGGCCAGGCCCAGGCACTTGCCGTAGCGGTCCAGGGCATAGAGGTGGGCGCTGTCCAGCGGCGACTTGGCGTAGCAGGCCATCAGCAGGCAGGCGCGGATCATGGCGCCGGTCTTGTGGATGTGCAGGGCTTCCAGCTCGGGCAGGCTCAGCTCCTTGCCCTCGGACTCCAGGTCCACCGCCTGGCCGCCGACCATGCCGCGGGAGCCGGCGGCATCGCCCAGCACCTCGATCATCTTCAGGCGCTGCAGCGGGTCCAGGCCGGAGCCATGGTCGTGGGCCAGCACGAAGAAGGCCAGGGCCTGCAGGCCGTCGCCGACCAGGATCGCGGTGGCCTCGTCGTAGGCCTTGTGAACGGTGGGTCGGCCGCGGCGCAGGTCGTCGTCGTCCATCGCCGGCAGGTCGTCGTGGACCAGCGAGTAGGCGTGGATCAGCTCCGCGGCGCAGGCCGGGGTGTCCAGGGCGGTGGGCGGCAGGCCCAGCACCTCGCCGGCGGCGTAGACCAGCAGGGGGCGCAGGCGCTTGCCGCCGTCGCTGGCATAGCGCATCGCGGCATGCAGGCGGGCCGGGTACTGGGTTTCCTGGGGCAGCCAGCGGTCGAAGCTGCGGCGCAGGCGTTCCTGGTAGGCCGGGACGCGTTCGGCGAAGGAAGCGCCGTTCACGCGTCGGCGTCCG
>NZ_QYUK01000009.1 GCF_003590945.1 Oleomonas cavernae
CGGTAGCGCTCGTCGTCGGGATGGACGGCGATGCCGCTGTCGCCCAGCATGGTTTCGGGCCGCGTCGTCGCCACGGTGACGAAGTCGTCGGTGCCTTCGATGGGATAGCGGATGTGCCAGAGGTGGCCCTTCACCTCGCGGCTCTCGACCTCGAGGTCGGAAATCGCGGTGAGAAGCTGCGGGTCCCAGTTGACCAGGCGCTTGTCCTTGTAGAGCAGGCCGTCGCGGTACAGGGTGACGAAGACCTTGCGCACCGCGGCGCTCAGGCCCTCGTCCATGGTGAAGCGTTCGCGGCTCCAGTCGCACGACGCCCCGCCGGCGCAACTGGCCGGTGATGGTACCGCCCGAGACTTCCTTCCAGGCCCAGACGCGCTTGATGAATTCTGCGCGGCCGAGGTCCCGGCGCGAGCGGTTCTCGCCCGATTGGGCCAGTTGGCGTTCCACCACCATCTGGGTGGCGATGCCGGCATGGTCGGTACCCGGCTGCCACAGCACGTCACGCCCGCGCATCCGCTGCAGGCGCACCAAAATGTCTTGCAGCGTGTTGTTCAGGGCGTGGCCCATGTGCAGGCTGCCGGTGACGTTGGGCGGCGGGATCACGATGGTGTAGGGCTCACCACCGGTGCGCTTGCCCACGCCGAAGGCGCCCGAGGCCTCCCACTGGGCATAGAGGCGGGGTTCGACGGCGGCGGGGTCGTAGGTCTTCTTAAGCATGACGTATCTCGATAGCGCAGCCGCCACGCCTTGTCGGCGCGGCCGGCGCAATGCGGCGGGGCGTGACGCCCCAGGATTCAGAGGTTGGGATCGCGCCCGGAAATGCGCGCCAGTTCCTCGGCCACGCAACGCTCGACGATCCCGGCCAGGTGGGTATCCAGCCAATCCTTGAGCATCGGCCGCAGCAGGTCCTCGACCACCTCCTCGACCGAGCGGGCGTCGCCGTCCGCGCGGCGCGTCCCGGCCGGCGGCCGGCTGGCCTGGGCGACCTGGGCAAAGGCATTGCGGCCTGGCTTGCGATCGTTTCCGATACCAGGCGTTCAGCGGGCGGCACGGCACCGGACATCGGGCTGTCCTTCTCGTTCAAGAGCATCGGCGGGACGGGCTCGTCTTCATCGTCTTCCGCCACGAAATTCTGCAGGGGTGCCGGATCCGGCACCAGCGCCGGACCGGCGAAGGGGGCGTCGGCAGGCGTATCGGGTTCGGGATGGGGGCTCAGCGAGACGACGCTGCCGTCGTCGGCCACCATCTCGGTCAGGTCGAGGATTTCGCCGGGGGTGTCCCTGGGCGCGTCCCTCGGAGCGTCTCTAGGGGCATCGCCGGCCGGCTCGGCATCGGTGGCGGCCCCTCGGGCCGACCGTCGCCGTCTTCGGCGATGATCCGCCGAATCGAGGCCAGAATCTCTTCCATGGTCGGGTCGGCGGCACCCTTTGCGCCCTCGCCTTCCCGCTTCAACTCATCCGTCATCTCTTAATCCCCGCCGCTCAGGCGTCCCCAGCGACCGCCCAAGCTACGGCACGCACCCACCGAAAGAAAGAGGCGGGCGCGTTTTCTGTCAACGGCGTGTCATCAATCGAAGCCGAACCAGCGGCCGCGGCTCTCGTCATAGTGCTTCACGGGATCGTAGCGGTCGCCCGACAGATTCAGGTTCTGGGCGGTCAGGCGGCCCACGGCGGACAGCAAGGTGAAGGCGGCGATATATTCGTCGCCCTGGGCCCGCACCAGGGCGACCTGGGAATTGAGCAATTCCTGTTCGGCGTTCAAGACATCGAGCACGGTGCGCGAGCCGACCGAGGATTCCTGCCGCACGCCTTCCAGCGCTAGGCTGTTGGCGGCGACCGCCTGCTTCTGCGAGACGATCACGGCCCGCGCCGCTTCGAGCTGGTCGAAAGCGTTCGAGGCCGACTCGATCACCGTGCGCTGGGTCTCGGAGACCTGCGACAGGCGCTGGCTGGCGGTTTGCTGGTTCTGGCGGATGGTGGCGTATTCGGCGCCGGACTGGTACAGCGGCACGGTCACCTGGACCTGCAAGGCCGCTTGATCCGTGCGCGATCCATTGGTGGATCTGGTGGCCGAATTATCGCGGGCCGAAGAACAGAGCACCAATGGATCGCGCACGGATCAAGCGGCCTTGCAGGTCCAGGTGACCGTGCCGCTGTACCAGTCCGGCGCCGAATACGCCACCATCCGCCAGAACCAGCAAACCGCCAGCCAGCGCCTGTCGCAGGTCTCCGAGACCCAGCGCACGGTGATCGAGTCGGCCTCGAACGCTTTCGACCAGCTCGAAGCGGCGCGGGCCGTGATCGTCTCGCAGAAGCAGGCGGTCGCCGCCAACAGCCTAGCGCTGGAAGGCGTGCGGCAGGAATCCTCGGTCGGCTCGCGCACCGTGCTCGATGTCTTGAACGCCGAACAGGAATTGCTCAATTCCCAGGTCGCCCTGGTGCGGGCCCAGGGCGACGAATATATCGCCGCCTTCACCTTGCTGTCCGCCGTGGGCCGCCTGACCGCCCAGAACCTGAATCTGTCGGGCGACCGCTACGATCCCGTGAAGCACTATGACGAGAGCCGCGGCCGCTGGTTCGGCTTCGATTGATGACACGCCGTTGACAGAAAACGCGCCGCCTCTTTCTTTCGGTGGGTGCGTGCCGTAGCTTGGGCGGTCGCTGGGGACGCCTGAGCGGCGGGGATTAAGAGATGACGGATGAGTTGAAGCGGGAAGGCGAGGGCGCAAAGGGTGCCGCCGACCCGACCATGGAAGAGATTCTGGCCTCGATTCGGCGGATCATCGCCGAAGACGGCGACGGTCGGCCCGAGGGGGCCGCCACCGATGCCGAGCCGGCCGGCGATGCCCCTAGAGACGCTCCGAGGGACGCGCCCAGGGACACCCCCGGCGAAATCCTCGACCTGACCGAGATGGTGGCCGACGACGGCAGCGTCGTCTCGCTGAGCCCCCATCCCGAACCCGATACGCCTGCCGACGCCCCCTTCGCCGGTCCGGCGCTGGTGCCGGATCCGGCACCCCTGCAGAATTTCGTGGCGGAAGACGATGAAGACGAGCCCGTCCCGCCGATGCTCTTGAACGAGAAGGACAGCCCGATGTCCGGTGCCGTGCCGCCCGCTGAACGCCTGGTATCGGAAACGATCGCAAGCCAGGCCCGCAATGCCTTTGCCCAGGTCGCCCAGGCCAGCCGGCCGCCGGCCGGGACGCGCCGCGCGGACGGCGACGCCCGCTCGGTCGAGGAGGTGGTCGAGGACCTGCTGCGGCCGATGCTCAAGGATTGGCTGGATACCCACCTGGCCGGGATCGTCGAGCGTTGCGTGGCCGAGGAACTGGCGCGCATTTCCGGGCGCGATCCCAACCTCTGAATCCTGGGGCGTCACGCCCCGCCGCATTGCGCCGGCCGCGCCGACAAGGCGTGGCGGCTGCGCTATCGAGATACGTCATGCTTAAGAAGACCTACGACCCCGCCGCCGTCGAACCCCGCCTCTATGCCCAGTGGGAGGCCTCGGGCGCCTTCGGCGTGGGCAAGCGCACCGGTGGTGAGCCCTACACCATCGTGATCCGCCGCCCCAACGTCACCGGCAGCCTGCACATGGGCCACGCCCTGAACAACACGCTGCAAGACATTTTGGTGCGCCTGCAGCGGATGCGCGGGCGTGACGTGCTGTGGCAGCCGGGTACCGACCATGCCGGCATCGCCACCCAGATGGTGGTGGAACGCCAACTGGCCCAATCGGGCGAGAACCGCTCGCGCCGGGACCTCGGCCGCGCAGAATTCATCAAGCGCGTCTGGGCCTGGAAGGAAGTCTCGGGCGGTACCATCACCGGCCAGTTGCGCCGGCTGGGGGCGTCGTGCGACTGGAGCCGCGAACGCTTCACCATGGACGAGGGCCTGAGCGCCGCGGTGCGCAAGGTCTTCGTCACCCTGTACCGCGACGGCCTGCTCTACAAGGACAAGCGCCTGGTCAACTGGGACCCGCAGCTTCTCACCGCGATTTCCGACCTCGAGGTCGAGAGCCGCGAGGTGAAGGGCCACCTCTGGCACATCCGCTATCCCATCGAAGGCACCGACGACTTCGTCACCGTGGCGACGACGCGGCCCGAAACCATGCTGGGCGACAGCGGCATCGCCGTCCATCCCGACGACGAGCGCTACCGCC
>NZ_QYUK01000010.1 GCF_003590945.1 Oleomonas cavernae
GGCAGGCCAGAATGATCATCTCATAGTGGGCGACCGTGTCGTTGATCGACTGCTGCAGGGGATCGTGCCGGTAGCGAGGCGTATCTTGAAATCCGGGTGATCCGCACCGACGAGTTCCACCGCTTGGCGGGCCTGGGCGAGCGCCCGGTCGACCGTTTCCTGCTTGTTGTCCGGGTACCAGAGCGAGACCGTGGCGTTCTGTTGCTCGAAGTCGGCGACATGCAGGAAGGCCTTGGGGCTTGTCCCGAACATCACGGCGCCGACCGCGGCCCCCATGGACGCATCGTTCGGGTCGAGCGGCGCCCACTTCGGATTGCCGCCGGCGAACAGGCGGTTGGCCTCGGGCAGATAGTCCGCGAAGGATAAGGTCGCGCGGGGCGGATTCTCCATGTGCTCCAGCGCGTACTGGATCTGAGCCATGGTCAGGATGGTTTCGGCCTGGCGTGCCACCCGGTTCGGATTGATCGGGTTCTTCGCCTCCAGCACGATCTCCAGGGTATTCACGCCGGGGAAGTTGCGGTTGATGGCCGCCACCGCCTTGTTGAACTCCCCATCCTCCCAGAGGATGTTGCTGCCCTCCACCGGGTTGCCGACCTCCATCTGCGAGAACCGGTGGAACGAATAGGCCGAGACGATGACGAAGAAGACGGTAGTGACGCGGGCGGCGCGGCCATAGCTCAGCTTCGAGATGTGGCCGAGGAAACGCTTGATAGCCGCATGGAAGCCGACGTCACCATCGGCGCCGGTGATCTGGCGCACGTTCTTGGGCGGCGGCAGAAGCGAAAGCACCAGTGGCGAGAAGAACACGTTGGCCGGCACGATCATCGCCGCCCACCAGGCACAGAAGATCGCGAAGCGCTCCATGGCGGGAATGGGCGCGACGGCGATGAGTGCCAGGCCCGCGACATCGGTGAAAATGCCGAGGACGGAGGGCGCCATCATGACCGAAAGCGCGATCTCAGCGGCCTTACGCCGATCGCCGACATGAAGGTAGATTTCATAGTAGCGCTCGGTGAACTGCACGCAGTGGCTGAATGAGCGTGCGACCAGCAGCAGCGGCACCACCATGATCAGCGGCTCGACCGCGAGGCCGAGCCAGCCGACGAAGCCGAAGCCCCATACCGCCGTAACCGCCGAGGTGATAATGGGCGCAAGCACGCCCGCGAGATTGCGCATGTAGAGAATGAGGCAGAGCAGCAGGGCGGCGCCAGTGATGCCGAAGATGCCCAGCATCTGCTGCTGATAGCGGTATACCCAGCCGGTCAGGGCCGGCATGCCCGCCATATGTACCTCGTGATGCTCGTCGCGCGCTTCCTCGACGATCTTCTGCATGTATTCAAAGGTCTCGCCGTAATCGAGCAGGCGCTCGATGAACGTCGCCGTGATCAGGGTCGCGGTGCCGTCTTGCGAGATATAGAAACGGCGCGCCAGCGGCGCCATGTCGACACGACGCCTGAATTCGTCGATATCCGCCTGGGTCGAGGGGATGGTGTCGCCCATCACCGGCTGGGTGTCGATACCCGTCGGCGTTGCCTCGGCATAGCGGACCTTCTCGGTCGAGATCGAGATCACCTGGTCATGATCGACGGCGGGTGCGAGGTCGATCTCGCGGGTCAGGTTCCAGATCTTCTGCAGGGTTTCGATATTATAGATATCGCCGTCGGTCCGTTTGACCATGATGGTTACGGTCAGCGGGTTGCCGAAGTTGGGATGATCCTTGAACGTCTGCACGTACGGATGGTCCGCCGGCAGCAGATCGGAAAAGATCGTTCGCAGTTCGACCTGGCGGCAGCCCCAGCCGAAGAAAACGGTGATGAGCGCGATGATCAGAATCGAGAAGCCCCGATTTTTCATGATCGCATGCGACAGGCGATAGCTGAAATTCTGCACTGGCCTACGAGTCCCCTGTCTGGCGGTGGAACGCTGGCCTGACGGCCATCTGCATGGTTTGATGGGGCGCGTCTTGAATAGGCCCCAACGCGATTTTTCGCGTCATTCGCTTCCTCCCTTGCGACCGGTTGGCCCGGCGCCTTGTCTTCTGGCCGCGCTATTGGTGTGCGCTTTCCCGAAGTCGGCAAAGACTGCGCCCAAGGCAGGGACGCTGCCCCCCACCCGGAAGGGTTGGCCTAAGCCGGAATTCTCCCAAAACGGAGGGAAGCGTCGCCAGCGCGCGCCGCACTCAGCGTTCCCACTCGATCGAGGGGGGCCCGTCGATCACATGATGGCTGAAGGTGAAAAGTGATCAGATCTTCACATTGGTGCAGATCGGATTCGGCCGCGGGCCTACCCGCCAAGACCATCAATGATCAATGCCTCGAAAGGGGCGACAGGGAGTTAGGAAATGAGCGAAACAGCCGCTTTGAGACAAGGTCCCGCCACCGACGCCTGGTCGATGCCGCTCGCCGAAATCGACGTGAGCGACCCTGCGCGGTTCCGTGACGACACGATGTGGCCCTTTTTCGAGCGCCTCCGCCGGGAAGACCCGGTCCACTGGTGCGCCAACGGCATGTATGGGCCTTATTGGTCGGTGACCAAGTACAAGGACATCATGCAGGTGGAGACCAGCCACCACATCTTCTCGTCCGACACGACCATGGGCGGCATCACCATCGAGGACGGCAACGCGTCGACCGGCCTGCCCATGTTCATCGCCATGGACCCGCCCAAGCACGACGAACAGCGCAAGACGGTGAGCCCTGTCGTCTCACCCGAAAACCTGGCGAAACTCGAAACGACCATCCGGTCCCGCGTCGGTGAAATCCTCGACGGCCTGCCGAGAAACGAGACCTTCAACTGGGTCGAGCGCGTCTCGATCGAGCTGACCACCCAGATGCTGGCGACGCTGTTCGACTTCCCCTGGGAAGATCGCCGCAAACTGACCCGCTGGTCCGATGTCGCGACCGCCACCCCGGGCTCGGGCATTATCGAAAGCCACGAGCAGAAGATGGCCGAGATCATGGAGTGCGGTGCCTATTTCACCCGTCTGTGGAACGAACGGGTGAATGCGGCGCCAGGCAACGACTTGATCTCGATGATGGCCCACTCGGATGCCATGCGCCATATGTCACCCGAAGAGTTCCTGGGCAATCTGATGCTGCTGATCGTCGGCGGCAACGACACCACGCGCAATTCGATTACCGGCGGCCTCCTCGCCCTCAGCCAGAATCCCGAGCAGTATCGCAAGCTGCGCGAGAACCCCGCACTGATCTCCAGCATGGTGCCGGAAATCATTCGCTGGCAGACCCCGCTCGCCCACATGACACGCACCGCGACGAATGGTCTTGCCGCCTAGGACGGTGTCCATCTTCGCGGTGCGGCGCATGTGGGCGAGCGGGGTCTGCCAGCGAATGATTTCCGGCACCATGCTGGAGATCAGTGCGGGTTTCTCGCGCAGCTTGCGATACTGCTCGGGATTCTGGCTGAGGGCGAGGAGGCCGCCGGTAATCGAATTGCGCGTGGTGTCGTTGCCGCCGACGATCAGCAGCATCAGATTGCCCAGGAACTCTTCGGGTGACATATGGCGCATGGCATCCGAGTGGGCCATCATCGAGATCAAGTCGTTGCCTGGCGCCGCATTCACCCGTTCGTTCCACAGACGGGTGAAATAGGCACCGCACTCCATGATCTCGGCCATCTTCTGCTCGTGGCTTTCGATAATGCCCGAGCCCGGGGTGGCGGTCGCGACATCGGACCAGCGGGTCAGTTTGCGGCGATCTTCCCAGGGGAAGTCGAACAGCGTCGCCAGCATCTGGGTGGTCAGCTCGATCGAGACGCGCTCGACCCAGTTGAAGGTCTCGTTTCTCGGCAGGCCGTCGAGGATTTCACCGACGCGGGACCGGATGGTCGTTTCGAGTTTCGCCAGGTTTTCGGGTGAGACGACAGGGCTCACCGTCTTGCGCTGTTCGTCGTGCTTGGCGGGTCCATGGCGATGAACATGGGCAGGCCGGTCGACGCGTTGCCGTCCTCGATGGTGATGCCGCCCATGGTCGTGTCGGACGAGAAGATGTGGTGGCTGGTCTCCACCTGCATGATGTCCTTGTACTTGGTCACCGACCAATAAGGCCCATACATGCCGTTGGCGCACCAGTGGACCGGGTCTTCCCGGCGGAGGCGCTCGAAAAAGGGCCACATCGTGTCGTCACGGAACCGCGCAGGGTCGCTCACGTCGATTTCGGCGAGCGGCATCGACCAGGCGTCGGTGGCGGGACCTTGTCTCAAAGCGGCTGTTTCGCTCATTTCCTAACTCCCTGTCGCCCCTTTCGAGGCATTGATCATTGATGGTCTTGGCGGGTAGGCCCGCGGCCGAATCCGATCTGCACCAATGTGAAGATCTGATCACTTTTCACCTTCAGCCATCATGTGATCGACGGGGCCCCCTCGATCGAGTGGGAACGCTGAGTGCGGCGCGCGCTGGCGACGCTTCCCTCCGTTTTGGGAGAATTCCGGCTTAGGCCAACCCTTCCGGGTGGGGGGCAGCGTCCCTGCCTTGGGCGCAGTCTTTGCCGACTTCGGGAAAGCGCACACCAATAGCGCGGCCAGAAGACAAGGCGCCGGGCCAACCGGTCGCAAGGGAGGAAGCGAATGACGCGAAAAATCGCGTTGGGCCTATTCAAGACGCGCCCCATCAAACCATGCAGATGGCCGTCAGGCCAGCGTTCCACCGCCAGACAGGGGACTCGTAGGCCAGTGCAGAATTTCAGCTATCGCCTGTCGCATGCGATCATGAAAAATCGGGGCTTCTCGATTCTGATCATCGCGCTCATCACCGTTTTCTTCGGCTGGGGCTGCCGCCAGGTCGAACTGCGAACGATCTTTTCCGATCTGCTGCCGGCGGACCATCCGTACGTGCAGACGTTCAAGGATCATCCCAACTTCGGCAACCCGCTGACCGTAACCATCATGGTCAAACGGACCGACGGCGATATCTATAATATCGAAACCCTGCAGAAGATCTGGAACCTGACCCGCGAGATCGACCTCGCACCCGCCGTCGATCATGACCAGGTGATCTCGATCTCGACCGAGAAGGTCCGCTATGCCGAGGCAACGCCGACGGGTATCGACACCCAGCCGGTGATGGGCGACACCATCCCCTCGACCCAGGCGGATATCGACGAATTCAGGCGTCGTGTCGACATGGCGCCGCTGGCGCGCCGTTTCTATATCTCGCAAGACGGCACCGCGACCCTGATCACGGCGACGTTCATCGAGCGCCTGCTCGATTACGGCGAGACCTTTGAATACATGCAGAAGATCGTCGAGGAAGCGCGCGACGAGCATCACGAGGTACATATGGCGGGCATGCCGGCCCTGACCGGCTGGGTATACCGCTATCAGCAGCAGATGCTGGGCATCTTCGGCATCACTGGCGCCGCCCTGCTGCTCTGCCTCATTCTCTACATGCGCAATCTCGCGGGCGTGCTTGCGCCCATTATCACCTCGGCGGTTACGGCGGTATGGGGCTTCGGCTTCGTCGGCTGGCTCGGCCTCGCGGTCGAGCCGCTGATCATGGTGGTGCCGCTGCTGCTGGTCGCACGCTCATTCAGCCACTGCGTGCAGTTCACCGAGCGCTACTATGAAATCTACCTTCATGTCGGCGATCGGCGTAAGGCCGCTGAGATCGCGCTTTCGGTCATGATGGCGCCCTCCGTCCTCGGCATTTTCACCGATGTCGCGGGCCTGGCACTCATCGCCGTCGCGCCCATTCCCGCCATGGAGCGCTTCGCGATCTTCTGTGCCTGGTGGGCGGCGATGATCGTGCCGGCCAACGTGTTCTTCTCGCCACTGGTGCTTTCGCTTCTGCCGCCGCCCAAGAACGTGCGCCAGATCACCGGCGCCGATGGTGACGTCGGCTTCCATGCGGCTATCAAGCGTTTCCTCGGCCACATCTCGAAGCTGAGCTATGGCCGCGCCGCCCGCGTCACTACCGTCTTCTTCGTCATCGTCTCGGCCTATTCGTTCCACCGGTTCTCGCAGATGGAGGTCGGCAACCCGGTGGAGGGCAGCAACATCCTCTGGGAGGATGGGGAGTTCAACAAGGCGGTGGCGGCCATCAACCGCAACTTCCCCGGCGTGAATACCCTGGAGATCGTGCTGGAGGCGAAGAACCCGATCAATCCGAACCGGGTGGCACGCCAGGCCGAAACCATCCTGACCATGGCTCAGATCCAGTACGCGCTGGAGCACATGGAGAATCCGCCCCGCGCGACCTTATCCTTCGCGGACTATCTGCCCGAGGCCAACCGCCTGTTCGCCGGCGGCAATCCGAAGTGGGCGCCGCTCGACCCGAACGATGCGTCCATGGGGCCGCGGTCGGCGCCGTGATGTTCGGGACAAGCCCCAAGGCCTTCCTGCATGTCGCCGACTTCGAGCAACAGAACGCCACGGTCTCGCTCTGGTACCCGGACAACAAGCAGGAAACGGTCGACCGGGCGCTCGCCCAGGCCCGCCAAGCGGTGGAACTCGTCGGTGCGGATCACCCGGATTTCAAGATACGCCTCGCTACCGGCACGATCCCCCTGCAGCAGTCGATCAACGACACGGTCGCCCACTATGAGATGATCATTCTGGCCTGCCTCAATCTCGTCATCCTGATCGGCTGTGCCTA
>NZ_QYUK01000011.1:0-85000 GCF_003590945.1 Oleomonas cavernae
CGCCAGTCGAAATGATCTCGTAGGGTTCCTCGTTGTTCATGCCGAAGGCGATGTAGCGATCACCGAGCAAGTCATAAAGGACCTCGACGCAATACAGCGGGACGGTCGCATCGGTATATTGGATCAGATGGCCTTCGGACACGCGCCACAACTCGCCACGGCCGTCGAAATGGTCGCCCGCGACGATCGACCAAGTGTCTTCATCCATGTAATAGACCCGCTTGGCATAGATATGCCGCGACGCCGGCTTCAGTGTCGCCTCGACCACCCAGACCCGATGCAACTCATAGCGGGTCAATTCCGGGTTCAGGTGCCCGGGCTTCAGAATGTCCGCGTATTTGAGCAAACGGTCATCGAGCCGGTTTGCATTGTAGGGAATATACATCTCCCGCTTGCCGACCAGCTTCCAGTCGTAACGATCGATGGCGCCGTTATACATGTCGAAATTGTCGTTGGTCCGGGCGCCGTCCGCTGCGATGCCCGGGTTGTCATAGCCGATTTCCGGCGCGCGCAGGACGCGCCTGGTACCGGCATTGTAGATCCAGGCCTGCCGCGGCGCCCGCACCGGGTTGATGCGGTCGATCGCCAGCAAGGTGGTGCCGGCGAGACGCTGGGGCTCCAGGATCTTCTGCACATCCTTCAGGACGATGTCGGCATTCTCCGGCGTCTCGGGAACACCGGAGCGGAAGGTCATCATATCCCGGTAGATCATCGGGTCGAAGGAACCGTTCCGCTGCACCACGGCCTGGATCACGCGGCGTTCGAAGGCCTGCCCGCGATAGCGCACAAGGTGGTTCCAGATCGCTTCCTGCCCGGTCTTGGGGATCGGGAAGGGAACCGTCGAGAGACCCAGGTCGGACAGGCCATAGCCGCCGTCGGCCAGTTCGGTCTTGGTCGATTGCGCCCGGATGTGCTGGTAGATCGTCTCGGGCAGGGCGGCACTCCGGTGCGTGGGATAGACGTTCATGAAGAACGTCTCCTTGTAGCGCGCCAGCATCGCGGCCTGGCCATCGGTCAGCTTGGCGCGATATTGCGCCATGTTCGCCGCGGTGATCTTGAACAGCGGCTTGTCCGCGGCATAGGGGTCAGGCCGCGAGACGCCCGGCACCACGCCCGGCAGCACCGTCTTGATCCCGCCGTCCCAGGCGGGGATCGAGCCGTCGGCATTGCCCGCGCGCTCGGCCCCCATCGGCGTCAGGTCGGTGCCCAGCCGGGCCGCCTCCTGCTCGGTAATCTTGGCAACGGCCGAAGCCGACACCATCAGGCACCCAGCATCGCCACCGCGGCGATCGTCCTCTTGTTCACGTTCATGCCCTCCCCCAATCTCAAAACCGAGCCGTCGCGTTCAACGAGAAGAAGTCGCGATCTTTGCCGTAGTTGTATTCGCCGCCGATGAAGCGGACATAGGAGCCGCCGACGCTGTAACCCTGATAGTCAAGATCGAGGCCCAGCCCCAGGGCCATGCGGCCCTCGATATAGGTGCCGTCCGAGGCCGTGCCGTTGACGTCGTGCGACCAGCTCAGGAACGGCTTGGCATTGATGCCGGCGACGACGTCGGGATAGTCGAAGATGGCGCGGCCACGATAACCCCAGGAGAAGGTGGTGACATAACCGTCGTCGTCGCACTTCTTCGCCGTGGTTTCGCGGCAGACGCCGTTGCGGGCGCCCACGCCATAGACCGCCGTGCGACCGTAACGCTTGTCGGCAGGCAGGCCGTCCAGCATTTCGGCGCCCACTTCACCCAGGACAGTGATACCGACAGCGCCCAGCATGGGCGGCAGGACCTTGAAGCCCGACACGGTGGCGCGGTACTGATCGGCCTCGTCATAGCCGTGGTAGAGCGCGCCCGAGCCTATCCTGACGTCGGGCGAAATCGGCGTATCGACGGCGGCACCACCCGAAGCGAAGGCGGCGAGCAGGTCGTTGGCGTTGAGCTGGACCGGCATGTCGGGGCGATAGCTCACCTCGCCGGCCACCGAGACCCCGGCCAGGACCGAGGCGAAGCTGAGGCCGTAGAGCTGAATATCCTCCGGGTATTCGATCACGTACCTGAAATTGCCGCCCAGCGGGTCGCCCGGGATGAAGGGCACGCCGCCGTTCGCCGCCGTGGTGTTGAAGACGCTGATATAGGGCGTGCGGCTGTGGTAGTTGACGAAATAGGCGCCGAACTCGGTGTCGAGACCGGCGGAGTAGTAACGCAGGGCGGCGCCATACTGGCCGCCGTCGTTGGCATCGAGGTCCTCCGCGCGCTTGGCGACGCGGCCGCCGGCGATCGCGGCGGTATCGGCCAGTGCCGCGCCCAGGGTGAAGCCGTTGCAGCCGTGGGCCACCGCGTCGACGGTCGAGAAGTAGGTGCCGCAGGCATCGATCTCGGTCGGCGCCCATTCGAACTCGTAGAAGGCCTCCAGGCTGAGATCGCCGGTGATGCCGAAATTGACATAGGCGAGGCCGACCGGGAGCAGCCCCTCCTTGAGCTCGGCCCCGGGGCGGCGGAAGGCGCTGACGTCGATCGGGTTGATCGAGTTGATGCCGCCGCCGATGAAGGTGCTCTCGCCCCAGCTCACCACCTGGCGGCCGACGCGGGCCTCCAGCGCATGGTCGCCCAGGTCGAAGGAGCCGCGGACATAGGCTTCGAGCAGTTCGACGCCCTTGAACTGGGCAAGATCGGACAGGCCGTCGTCGGACAGGGGCGCGCCGGCCCGGTAGCCGTTGACCATGTTGCCGTGGGGCCGATCGCCTTCCGACAGTTCATAGTCGTACCAGGCCTTGCCGCTGATCACGGCGCCGAAATTCTCGTAGGAAAGTTTCAGCTCGGACAGCGCCTTGACACCGCTCGAGACGACATCGCCCTTGTCGAAGTTCAGCGACGGATCGTCATAGGCATTGGTCGAGGCATAGCCGCCGGGCCGGTTGCCGGGCGCGATGAACTCGAGGCTGGGGTCTTCCGCGCGGATCAGGATGCCTGCGCTGAGGACGGTGGAGAATGAAATATCGACATTGCCCACCTGGTATTCCGCGGCGCTGGCGACAGTGGTGGTGAGCAGGCCCACGGCAGCCAGTGCGGACGCCGTGACGGCACGCGAATGAATTGCAGGTGGGCCAGGCGATCACCTCGACGGTCGAGAAATTCGGCCGGCTCGACGTGCTGGTCAACAACGCCGGCATCGGCTCGTTCGGCCGGGTCGACATGCTCTCGACCGAGGAATGGCGCCGGGTGATGGCGGTCGATCTCGATGCCGTGTTCTTCGCCTGCCGTGCCGCCCTGCCGCACCTGGCGCAGGTGCGCGGCGCCATCGTCAGCACCGCGTCGATTTCGGGGACCGCGGCCGACTACGGCTTTGCCGCCTACAACGCCGCCAAGGCGGCGGTGATCAACCTGACGCGCGCCATCGCCATCGACCATGCGGGCGAGGGCGTGCGCGCCAACAGCATCTCGCCCGGCTATGTCGTCACGCCGCTGACCGCGCCCTTGCAGGCCGACGACCGCATCGGCGAGGCTTACCGCCAGCTCATCCCGCTGGGCCGGCCCTCGATGCCGGAGGAGCAGGCGGCGGCGATCCTGTTCCTGGCCTCCGACGATGCGAGCTACATCACCGGTGCCAACCTGATCGTCGACGGCGGCCTGACCGCGGCCACCGGCCAGCCCAATTTCGTGCGCATCTTCGCCGGGGCCAACTAGAGCCGAACAAACCCGAGTAGAGGGGGAGGCATCCCTCCCGGTACCATTCAACGACAAGAATAGTGGAGGAGAGATCATGGACCTTGCCCTGAGTGCCAAGGACGAGGCCTTCCGTGACGAGGTGCGGGGCTTCCTCGATGCCAGGCTGAACGATCGCCTGCGCGAGGCGGCGCGGCTGTCGACCAGCGTCTATACCGATCGCGAGACCATGCGCGAATGGCACACCATCCTCCACGCCCAAGGCTGGATCGCGCCGGCCTGGCCAGTCGAATACGGCGGCTGCGGCTGGTCGGTGATCCAGCGCTATATCTTCGCGATCGAATTGGCGCGGGCCAATGCGCCGGGCCTGTCGCCCATGGGGCTTGGCATGTGCGGGCCGGTGCTGATCGGCCACGGCAGCGCGGAACAGAAGGCGTTCTATCTGCCGCGCATCCTCTCAGGCGAAGATTTCTGGTGCCAGGGCTATTCCGAGCCGGGTGCCGGCTCCGATCTTGCCGCCCTGCAGATGAGTGCCGTCGACGACGGCGACCACTTCATCTGCTTCGGCTCGAAGATCTGGACCACTCACGGCCAGTATGCCAACCGCATCTTCTGCCTGGTGCGCACCGACAGGAGCGGCCCGCCCCAGCGCGGCATCACCTTCATCCTGATCGACATGGACACGCCGGGCATCGAGGTCAGCCCGCTGATCATGCTCACCGGCGAACATGTCCAGAACCAGATCTTCTTCACCGATGTCCGTGTCCCCAGGGCCAATGTGGTGGGCCGCATCGGCGACGGCTGGACGGTCGCCAAATACCTGCTGGAATTCGAGCGCGGCGGCAATGCCTATGCCCCCTCGCTCCATGTCCGCCTCGACAAGATCCGCGCCATGGCCCGGGCGGAACAGGCGGGCGACGGCACCGCGCTGATCGATGACAGCAACTTCGCCCGGAAACTCGCCGAGGCCGCGGTGGAGATCATGGCGCTCGAATATACCGAGCATCGGGTGATGTCGGCTCTCTCCCAAGGCGGCACCCCGGGCATGCAGGCCTCGCTCATGAAGACCCGCGGCACCGAGATGAGCCAGCGCCTGACCGAACTGGCGATCGAGGCTGCGGCCTATTACACGGCGCCGTTCCAGCCCCATGCGATCAACCCGGCCGGCCCGGTCCCGGGCCACGCGCCGCCGGGCGGCAATGCCGCGCCCATCGGCCCCGACCATTCCCTGACCGTGATGGCCAAATACCTCAACGACCGGGCCGGCTCGATCTATGCCGGGTCGAACGATATCCAACGCAACATCATGGCCAAGGTGATGGGCCTGTAGCGTCCCGCTGTGATCCGCATCACAGGCGGCGCGGCCCTGTATTCTTTCCCCGGCACAACCGCGCTATGGTGTCGCCGTCGTTGCGCCACCGGCAGGGCGGCGTGCGCATTGAGGTGGGGAGATCTCGGATGGCAATCCTTCGTGCCGCCTGGGCGGCATCAGGGCTCCTGGCCGGTCTGCTGATCGGCCTGATGCCGATCGGTGCCGGCGACGTTGCCCGCGCTGATACGGCCGCCGCCGGCCTGGTGCTCAACCTTCGCGGGAGTGCCGAGGCGACCAGGGAAACCGTCCAGCGGCCGCTGTCGCCGGAAGATTCCGTCTTCACCGGCGATGCGGTGGCCACGGGCGCCAAGTCCCGGATCGAAATCCGCCTGGGCCGCGATACCACCATCGCCATCGGCGAGAACGGCCGGGTCAAGATCGACGATTTCCTGGCCGAAGCGGGCGGGGAAATTTCGCTCGAGGCCGGGGCCCTGATGCTCGACAAGGATCCCGAAAGCGTTGCCCGGCCGATCAAGGTCAACAGCGACTTCGGCCAGATCGCGGTGCGCGGCACCAATTTCTTCGCCGGCCCCAGCCGGGGAAGCTTCGGCGTGCTGCTGCTCCGCGGCCACGTCGTGGTCACGGCTGCCGGCACCAGCGTGGAACTGAAGGCCGGCGAGGGCACCGACATCGCCTATCCCGGCGCCCCGCCGTCGCCGCCCAAGGTCTGGGCGCCCGAGCGGGTCGAGGAGGCCCTGGCCCAACTTCGGTGAGCGGCGCCGTGTGTCTTGCCGCGTTTCGGGAGGGGGCCGATGGCTGAAGCAGATCTCGTCGAAGCCTTGCTTGCCTCGACCGAGGCCTTCGGCGCCCTCGAGCCCGAGGATCTGGCGATCTGCGCCAAGGCGTTCCGGGAGGTCCATTTCGACAGCGGGCGCATGCTGTTTGCCGTCGGCGATCCCGGCTCCATGGCCTATCTCCTGGCCGAGGGGCTGGTGCGCCTTGCCCTGACCACCGCTTCCGGTCGCGAGTTGAGCTTCCGGGTCGCCGGTCCCGGCGAGTTGATCGGCGAGATCGCGGCCTTCGACAGCGGCCCGCGGACCGCCGATGCCACCGCCATTTCGCCGGTTCGGGCCTACGGCATTTCCGCCGCCGATTTCGACCATCTATTCGAGACCCGCCCCCGGCTGGCCCGCTCGGTGATACACCTGCTGTGCCGCCGCCTGCGGGCGACCACCGATCAACTGGAGGGGATCGCGCTCCACAAGATCGAGGTGCGCCTGGCGCGCTTTCTCCTGGGCCTGCTCGGCCAGCGGACCGCCCCGCCAGGGCGGCGCCTGTCGCTCGAACTCGGCTACTCGCAAAGCGAGCTGGCACGCCTCGTCGGCAGCAGCCGGTCCAAGCTGAACATGGCGCTGGGCGTGCTCGAGGATGCCGGTGCCATCAAACGCACCAGCGATCGCCTGTTCTGCGATCCCGCCATGCTCGCCCAATTCGCAGACTCGGCCGATGATTAGGCTGCTGCGCGGGAGAATCGCGGCTGCCGCCCTAGGCGCCATGGCCTGCTTCGTCGTCTATGTCGCCTTCACCCTGTTGTTGCCGGACGTCCGGCAAAACCTGGAGGAGCGGGCGACGGATCTCACGCTGGGCCTGGCGATGGAACTTGTGGCGACACCGGCGCCAGGGTCCACCCCGGTGGTGGTGATCGATATCGACGCGGCGAGTACCGGTGCCATCGGCGCTTGGCCCTGGCGGCGTTCGCTGCTGGCCGATCTCGTCGACAAGGCCGCTGCCGCCGGTGCCGTCGCGATCGCGATCGACATTCTGTTCGCCGACCCGGACCAGCGCTCGCCGGCGGCCCTGGCGCGCCGGCTGGGCCAGATGGTCGAGGACCCGTCGCTCGCCGCTTTGGCGGATCGCCTCGACGACGACGACAGGCGCTTCGCCCAGGCCCTGGGAGGCAGGCCGACGGTGCTGGGCTTTGCCCTGACGCCGACGGCGGCCAAGACGGTGCGCGGCGCCCCCGTCCTGGTGCGCGGCCGCGCAGGCCTTGACGGGATGTGGCGCTTTGCGGGGGCCGATGCACCGACCGAGGTGCTGGCGGCGGCCGCCACTGGCAGCGGTTGCCTGGCCCTGCCGGGCGACAGCGACGGGATCGTCCGCCGGTTACCCCTGTTCGTCGGCGTCGGCGACGAAATCCGCCCTGGACTCGCGCTCGAAGCCGTGCGCGTGGGGGTGGGCGCTTCGCTCTACAAACTCGACGGCGGGCAGGGTCGGTTTGCCACCGGCAGCATCACCGGCGCCCTGGCCGCCGATGCGATGCTCAGGCTGCCGCCATTGGCTGCGACCCCGCCGATAAAGGCGATCCCGGCCCGTGACGTGCTGGCGGCGAACGGGCCTGTGGCGGCACTTGCCGGCGCGATCGTCTTCATCGGGGGCTCGGCGCCGGAACTGGGGGGCCTGCGGGCGACAGCGGGCGCGTCGCTGACCCCGTCGGTCATGATCCATGCCGCCGCCGCACGGCAGATCCTGCAGGGCTTCGTCCCGCGGACATCGGCGCTGCTCCAGCGCTACGCCTATATCGTCGCGGGTCTGGCCGGACTGGTCGGCGTGGCCATCCCTTTGCTGCTGCCGCCGCTCGCCGGTGCGGGCGTCATGCTGGCGGCGATCGCGGCTTTCGCGGTGTTCGTGGTCAATGCCGCCGCCGGCGGCGTTCTGATCGAGCCCGCTTTGGCCCTGGTGCTGGCCGCAACCGGCTATGTGGTCACGGCGATCCTGGCCTTCGCCTTCCAGCACCGGCGCGAGCGGCACATTCGCCGGCGCTTCGAGCAGCATCTCTCGCCCCACGTCGTCGCGATGATCGCCCGTGATCCTTCCCTGCTGAAACTCAAAGGTCAGCGCCGCGAGGTGACGGCCATGTTCACCGATATCGCCAACTTCACCGGCCTGACCCATGGCACCGATCCGGAGACGCTGGTGGCCATGCTCGACGCCTATTTCGGCGGCATGTCCGAGATCGTCGTGGCCCATGGCGGCATGGTCGACAAGTTCGTCGGCGACGCCATCCATGCCCTGTTCAATGCCCCGCTGGAGCAGCCCGGGCACGCGCAAGCCGCCGTGCGCTGCGCCCTGGCGCTCCACGCCTGGAGCGAGGCGTTCCGCCGCCGGGAGGTGCCGGCGGCCCTGGGCTTCGGCCATACGCGGATCGGCGTCGAGACCGGCGAGGTGATCGTCGGCGATGTCGGCACGGGCTCGAAGCTCGACTATACCGCCTATGGCGACACGGTGAATGCCGCCGCAAGGCTCGAGGCAGCGAACAAGGAACTGGGCACGATGATCTGCGTCGGGCCCGGCACGGCCGCCCGGTGCCCGGCCGGGCTGCTGCGCCCGGGCAAGACCATCCAGTTGCGCGGCTTCGACGTGCCGATACAGGTTTTCGAGCCTGTTACCCAGGGGACAGGCGGCTCACAGGTGCCATGATACGACTTGTTCCTGAGGGCTGAGAGGCGCCGCCACGCTAGAGCGGACTGTCCGACCCGGTTCCTCGCTGTTACGGTTGCTTGCCGCTGCGTTTCACGCGGTCGCGTTGGGGGAATGTGTTCAATCCGGTGTGTTGTAGCCAGCCGCGGCTTGCGGCAGGCAACGCCCCCTGCGGTCCGGCAAGCCCGGTTTGTTTGCGTGGCCTCACTCAGGTCTGCACTGAACACAGGAGACGGCAATGGCCGACATTCGTGGGACGACTTCCGGCAACACGCTCGACAGCGCCGACGGCGTCACCAGCGGTGATGACGAGATCTATGGCCGCGGCGGCGACGACGTCGTTTTCGGCCTGGGCGGCGATGATTTCATCGCCGACGGCGCCTGGAGCGGCGGCCCGGCCCGCACCCCGTTCAATGCCTTCCTGCACGGCTTCAGCACCTGGAGCAGCGGCGGCGACGACGAATTCCACGGCGGCTCGGGCGACGACACGCTGATCGGCGACGGTGGCGACGACACCCTGTTCGGCGACGGCGACGACGACACGCTCCAGGGCGGCCAGGGCAACGACACGCTGGACGGCGGCTCGGGCAACGACATCCTGATCGACGACACCGGCAACGAAGTCATCCGCGGCGGCACCGGCACGGACACGGTGCGCTACAACATCAGCGGCAGCAGCGATGCCGAGCCGACGGACTCCGAGCCCTTGTTCCCCGTGGGCGTAAAGGGCGTGTTCGTCGACATGGAAACGGGCCGCTCGGGTTTTGCCTTCGACGATCCCGCCGACAACCGCATTTTCGACGTCCGCTACGACAGCGCCGAAATCTTCGAACTGGGTTCGCGCAATGACGAATTCCACGGCAACAACGCCAGCCAGACCATCCGTGGCCAGGGCGGTGACGATGTGCTCGAAGGACGCGGCGGCGGCGACACGCTGGACGGCGGCACGGGCAGCGATACGGCGAGCTATGAAAGCGCGCCAAGCGCCGTCTTCGTCACCCTGCGCTTCGGCGACATCAACATCATTTCCGGCGCCTCCGACGAACTGGGCGACAGCCTGATCAGCATCGAGAACCTGACCGGTTCGCGCTTCGACGACGGGCTGACCGGCGGCGACGGCGCCAACATTCTCAAAGGCCTGAACGGCAACGATTTCCTGGATGGCCGCGGCGGCGCCGACCGGCTGGACGGCGGCGGCAATACCGACACCGCCGACTACCAGGCCTCGAACGCGGCGATCAACATCTCGACCGACGGCACCGCGGGCAGCGGCGGCTTTGCCGCGGGCGACCGCCTGACCAGCATCGAGAACATCATCGGTTCCAGCTTCAACGACGTGATCAGCGGCCACAGCAACGCCATCAACAATGTCTTCGAGGGGCGGGGCGGCAACGACAATCTCTTCGGCGTGGCCGGCGACGATATCCTCGCGGGCGGCACCGGCATCAACCTGATCGATGGCGGCACGAGTGTCGACACGGTCAGCTACCGCGACATCGCGGGGCCGGTCAGCGTCTCGCTGCAGGACTTCGGCAACGGCGGCAGTGCTTCGGCCACCAATCTCAGCGACACGATCTTCGGCGTCGAGAATGTCGACGGCACCGATGCCGGCGACTTCGTGTTGGCCGACGCCAACGCCAACCGCCTGCGCGGCTTCGGCGGCAATGACGACCTGCGCGGCATCGGCGGCGAGGATGTGCTCGACGGCGGCGACGGCGACGACATCCTGATGGGCGGCACCAGCGGCGACCAGTTGCTGGGCGGCAAAGGCACCGATACGGCTAGCTATCGCCTGTCGGAGAAGCCGGTGCAGGTCAACCTCGCCACCGGCGAGACCGTCGGCGGTGAGGCGGCGGGCGACACCCTCTCCAGCATCGAGAACCTGATCGGTTCCTCCTTCGCCGACCGGCTGGTCGGCAACGCCTTCGCCAACGAGTTTTCCGGCCTGAACGGCAACGACACCCTGATTGGCGGCGCCGGCGCCGACCGCTTTGCCGGCGGCAGCGGCACCGATACGGTCTCCTACGAAACCTCGTCCTCGCCCATCATCCTCGACTTGGCCAACCCTGTGGTCAACACCGGCGACGCGGGTGGCGACACCTTCGACAGTATCGAACGCTTCATCGGCACCGGCGGCGCGGACATCATGTTCGGCGACGACGGCAACAACGAACTCCTGGGTGCCGGCGGGGCCGACTTCCTGTTCGGCCGCTGGGGCGACGATACCCTGCGCGGCGGTGGCGCCAGCGACACGCTGGACGGCGGCGGCTGGAACGACCAGCTCTTCGGCGACGATGCCGACGACACGCTGGTGGGCGGCGCCGGATCCGACCTGCTCAACGGCGGGGCCGGGCGCGATACCGCGTCTTATTCGACGGCACCCGGGCGCATCGTCGTCGACCTGAACGACCCCACCCAGAACCGGGGCGATGCGGAAGGCGATAGCTTCGTCAGCATTGAGGTGATCACGGGCAGCACCGCCGACGATATCATCCGCGGTGCCAACGGCCTGGCGATGACGCTGATCGGGGGCGATGGCGCCGACGAACTGGTGGGCGGCAACCTCGACGATGTGCTGGAGGGCGGCCTGAAGGACGACGTCTTGACCGGCGGCATCGGTGCCGATGCGCTGCTGGGCGGGGACGGCATCGACACCGCCTCCTACGAGAATTCGATCCGCAGTGTGGTGATCGACCTGCGCCCCGGCGGGTCCCTGACCGGGGGTGACGCGGTTGGCGACACCTTCTCCTCGATCGAGGTGTTCCGCGGCACCAACTTCTCCGATGTCTTCATCGGCAACGGCCAGGATCTCACGTTCCAGGGCCTGGGCAGCGGCGACACGTTCATCGGCAGCGCGGGCCGGGAGGTCTTCGACGGCGGGCCGGGCGACGACGTGGTCACCTATGCGCTCTCCGCCGATGCCATCACGCTCGACCTGTTCGATCGCACGCAGGACACTGGCGACGTGGTGGGCGACCGTTTCCTGTCGATCGCAGCCATCAATGGCACGGCCCTCGAGGATCGCCTGAGCGGCAACGACGAGGCAAACCACTTCCAGGGCCTGAGCGACGACGATGTGATCGACGGGCGTGCCGGCAACGACATCCTGTCGGGCGACGGGGGCGACGATACGCTGATCGGCGGCCAGGGCGCGGACAGCATGGCCGGCGGCGACGGCATCGACATCGCCAGCTATCTCCAGTCCACCGGCGTGACGGTTGCCCTCGACGGGACCCTGACCGCGACGGGTGACGCCGTCGGCGACAGCATGGAGGAAATCGAGAACCTGCTCGGCTCGCGCACCGATGCCAACCGGCTGCGCGGCAACGGCGGCGTCAACGAGATCACGGGCGGCGATGCCCGCGATACTTTGGAAGGCCAGGGCGGCGACGACGTGCTGCATGGCGGCAAGGATGTCGACCGCCTGTTCGGCGGCGGCAACAACGACCGCCTGTTCGGCGAGGCCGGCGACGACATCCTGTCGGGCGGTTCCAACCGCGACACGCTGATCGGCGATGCCGGCAACGACACGCTGACCGGCGGCACCGACCTGGACCGCTTCCAGTTCACCACCCGCGAATTCGGCCGCGATACCGTGACCGACTGGCAGGGCGGCACGGACAAGCTGCGCACCAACCTGGCCGACGACCTGTCCGACTTCACCGTGACCGGCAACGGCACGACCGAGGTGGTGCTGACGCTGCTGTCCGATGTCGACAGCGTGATCGTGCTGCAAGCCGCCTCGGCCTTCACCATCACGAACACGGATTTCGAGTTCGTGTAACACGCTCGATCAAAAAGCCCTCTCCTCCTAGGAGGAGAGGGTTGGGTGAGGAGGGCGGTCGGCGTAGGGCGCGGTCCGTACCGCCGACCACCTCACCCTCCCGTCGCTTCGCGCCGGGCCCCTCCCTCTCCCCCGCACGCGGCGGAGAGGGATTTTCTTACGCCGCCAGGACCATCTTCAACGCGCCGTCCAGCTTGCCGTCGAAAATGCGGTAGGCGTCCGCACCCTGGTCCAGGGTCATGCGATGAGTGATGACCCGTTCGGGCTTCAGGCGGCCGCCGGCGACCAGCGGGATCAGTTGCGGCCACATGGTCTGGACGAAGCAGCCCGCCACCCGGAAGGTCAGGGTCTTGTTGAAGGCGGTCCACAGCGGATACTTAAACGCCTGGTTCTGGTTGACGCCGAAGACCGAGATGCTGGCGCCCTGGCCGGCCAGGGCGATGGCAAGCTGGATGGTCGCGTCCGATCCCACCGCCTCGACCGAACATTGGACCATGGCCCCGCTGGTTGCCTCGCGCACGAAGGCCACGGGGTCGGTGGGGTCGACCGGGATGGCGCCCAGTTGCTGCGCCCGGGCCCGCCGCGACTCGACCAGGTCGATGGCGAAGACCTTCGCGGCGCCCAGGGCGAAGGCGCATTCGATCGCCAGCAGGCCGATCGGGCCCAGGCCGACGATGGCGACCGTCTTGCCCGGGCCGATATCGGCATTGAGGCAACCCATATAGGCGGTGGGCAGGTTGTCGGTCAGCATCAGGGCCTGGTCGTCGGTGATGCCGTCGGGGATTCTCAGGGCGTTGCTGTCGGCATTGGGCACGGCGATGCCCTCCGACTGGCAGCCGGGCAGGGCGTGACCCAGGCCGTAGCACGAGATCGTGCGCTGCGGGCATTGGGCGGCCAGGCCGGCGAAGCAGGCCGGGCACTTGCCGCAACTGCCGAAATTGACCGCGGCCGAGACCATCACCCGGTCGCCGACCTTCAGCGACTTGACCCCGCTGCCCACCTCGGCGATTTCGCCCACCGCCTCGTGGCCGACGCAGAAGCCCAGGTCCGGCGTGAAGCCGTGGCCGTGATAGATGTGCAGGTCGCTGCCGCAGATGCCGCAGGCGGTCATCTTGACCACGGCACCGGTTACCCCCATCGGGGCCGCGTCCTTAACCTGGTCGCAGCGGATGTCTTTTTCGCCGTGATAGCAAAGCGCCTTCATGACCGGTCGTTCCTTCCCTGCGCGTTGTATTCCGCGATCTTGAGCTTGCCCAGTTGGGACAGGTGCACCTCGTCGGGGCCGTCGGCGATGCGCAGGAACCGGTTCAGGGTGAAGAAGCCGGCGATCGGCGTATCGGCGCTCACCCCCATGCCGCCATGGGCCTGAATCGCCCGGTCGGTCACCGTCTGAGCCATCTGGGGTGCCACGATCTTGATCGCCGCGATCAGGTCGCGGGCACCCTTGTTGCCGAAGCGGTCCATGTGGTCGGCGGCCTTGAGCGTCAGCAGGCGGGCCTGCTCGATCTCGCAATAGGACCGTGCGACGTCCTGGCGGATGCTGCCCTGGTCGGCCAGCTTGCGGCCGAAGGCGACGCGGCTTTCGACCCGCCTTGCCATGATCTCCAGCGCCCGCTGGGCCTGGCCGATCGAGCGCATGCAGTGATGGATGCGGCCCGGGCCCAAGCGCCCCTGCGCGATCTCGAAGCCGCGGCCTTCGCCTAAGATCAGGTTTTCCTTGGGGACACGGACATTCTCCAGCAGCACCTCGGCCTCGCCGCCGGGCGAGTTGTGGTGACTGAAGACGCTCTGGTTGCGGACGATCTGCACGCCGGGGGTGTCGCGCGGCACGATGATGGTCGAATGCTGGCGATGCTTGGGCGCCGTGGTGTCGGTCTTGCCCATCACGATGAGGAGCTTGCAGCGCGGGTCCATGATGCCCGAGATCCACCACTTCAGCCCGTTGATGACGTAATCGTCGCCATCACGCACGATCGAGGTTTCCAGGTTGGTCGCGTCCGACGAGGCGACATTCTTTTCGGTCATCAGATAGGCCGAGCGGATCTCGCCGGCCAGCAAGGGGGCGAGCCACTGCGCCTGCTGCTGCGGCGTGCCGAACTTGGCCAGCACTTCCATGTTGCCGGTATCGGGGGCGGAGCAGTTGAAGATCTCCGACGACCACGGCACCCGGCCCATGATCTCGGCCAGGGGTGCATATTCGAGATTGGTCAGGTCGGCACTGAAATGGCCGTATTCCTCGGGCAGGAACAGGTTCCACAGGCCGGCCGCCCGGGCCTTGGCCTTGAGTTTGTCAAGGGCCGGCCAGGGCTTCCACAGATTGGCCATGTCGTGGACCCAGTCGTGGTGCGTCTGCTCGGCCGGGTAGACATGGGTGTCCATGAAATCGTTGAGCTTGTCGATCAACGCCTGGGCCTTGTCCGAATGCTGGAAATTCATGTGATCTCTCCCTACCCATTTCGTCATCCCGGCCTCGAGCCGGGATCTTTCGACCAGTGTTTTCGGTGCTTCTTCGTCCCGAGATCCCGGCTCAGGGCCGGGATGACGCGCTAATGTTGTTTCTCAGGACAGGATCAGGCCGCCGTCGACGATCAGCGTCTGGCCGATCACGTAGGCGGCGAGGGGGGAGGCGAGGAACAGGGCGGCGCTCGCCATATCGTCGGGCGTGCCCATGCGGCCGGCGGGAATCGCGGCCAGGGCCATTTCCCGGCGCTTGGGGTTCTCGGTGGTGACCTTGGTCAGCTTGGTATCGACCAGGCCCGGCGCGATCCCGTTGACACGGATGCCCTCGGGCGCGAAAGCCTCGCCCAGCGTGCGGGTCAGGGCGACGGCACCGGCCTTGGAGGCGGCATAGGCCGGGTTGCCGCGATTGGCGGTGTAGCCGGAGACCGAACTGATGACGATCATCGAGCCCCTGGCCGCGCGCAGCAGCGGCCGGAACTTGTTGCTGCAGTTCATGACGCTGTCGAGGTTGACCGCCATGACCTTGTCCCAGCCGGAACGCTCGAACTCGCCCTGCTTGTAGAGCACCGTGCCCTGGCTGAGCACCAGCACGTCGAGCCGGTCGAAAGCCGGCACATGGCCCTCGATCGCGGCGGGATCGCCCACATCGACGCAAGCGTAGGCAAGGCCCGACAGGTCGGAGCCCTCGATGCCATCGTAGTCGGCCGCGGTGGGGCGGGTACCCCAGACATGCACTTCGGCCCCGCGCCGGCGGAAGCCCTGGGCGATGCCATTGCCGATGCCGCTGGATCCGCCGACGACCAGCACCGTCTTGCCCGTGAAATCGAGTTCGTTCATTGATCGCCCCTATTGGATCCAGCGCTGCGCGCGCTCGAGCAGCGAGATCGTGCCGGCATGCAGCATGTCGCCGGTCTCCTTGGGCGCCTTGCCGGCGCAGGCCCGGGCATAGGTCCCTTCCAGGATGATGCCCAGCTTGTAGCAGGCCAGCACCGCGTACCACTCGATGTGGGAAAGATCGCGGCCGGTGCGCGGCCGGTAATGCTCGATCAGCTCGGCGGCGCTGGGGAAGCCGTCCCAGGGCGTAACCCCGACCGTGCCGACCGTGCCCCGGCCGTCCTCGGGCCAGGTCGCCATCAGCCAGCCCAGGTCGATCAGCGGATCGCCGATCGTGGTCAGCTCCCAGTCGACGATGGCGGCCAATTCCGGACTGTCTTTTCGGAACATGACATTGGCCAGGTGATAGTCGCCGTGAATGATGCCGGGCTGGAAGCTGGCCGGGCGATGAGCCTCCAGCCAGGCGGCGATGCGCTCGACGCCGGGCAGTTGCGCCTGGCCCGGCCAGCCGGCGTGTTCGGCATAGGACTCGAGCTGCCCGCGCCAGCGCGCGACCTGCCGTTCCAGGTAATGGTCGGGCTTGCCGAAGTCGGTCAGGCCCACCGCCCTGTAGTCGACGGCGCCCAGGGTGGCGATCGCCTCGACCATCGACAGGCCCATGCGGTGGCGGATCGCAGGCGAGCCGGCGTGCAGCGGCAACAGGCCGGTGGTGGCGTTGAAGCCGTCCACCGGCTCCATCAGGTAGAAGGCGGCACCCAGGACATCTTCCTGGGGGCAGGGCGCGATCAGGCGCGGGTGGGGCACGGCGGTATCGGCCAGGGCGGCCAGCATGCGCATCTCGCGCCGCATGGTCTCGTTGGAATTGGCGCGCAGGTGCCGGGGCGGCCGGCGCAGGACATAGGCGCGGCCGTCCCGCTCCAGCAGCAGCAGCAGGTTCTGCGTGCCCCGGTCAGCACGCGGGTGCTGGTGATCGGCCCCTGGCCCAGACCCTCCCGGGTCATCCAGGCGGTGAGCGCGTCCAGATCCACGGGGATGTCCCGTTCGTTCAAGGCCCTCTCCCTCGTCCAAATTTAAGTCATTTGGATAAATTGATTGACTTAGGTAAGGCCGTTCCAATAGCCTTGTCAAGGTCACCAGCGACGGTAAAAGGCGGCATGAAGGACGAGAGCAAAAGGCAGCCGGCGGCACGCGAGCAGATCAAGCTGGCGGCGCTGCGCCTGTTTGCCGTCCATGGCATCGACGGCGTTACCGTGCGCCAGATCGTCGATGCCTGCGGGCAGAAGAACCATGCCGCGGTCAGCTACTATTTCGGCACCAAGGAAGCCCTGGTGCGCGAGCTGGTGGTGGACGGGGCCCGGCTGATCGATATTCGCCGCAATGCCCTGCTCGACACCCTGGAAGCAGTCGGCGACCCGGTGACGGTGACCCAGGTGGCGGAGGCGCTGGTCTATCCCTCGATCGACCTGGGCGGCGAGGGGGAGGAGGACAGCTACATCCGTTTCATCTTCATGCTGACCATGAACCAGCGGGCGCTGTTCATGGATGCGCTGGAGAACCGCTGGAACTCGGGTTACCTGCGCTGCCTCGATCATCTGCGCCGGCTGCTGCCGCATCTGTCGCCGGCCATGCAGAACCAACGCTTCGTCTTCATGGGCGCCTATGTCGCCTGCGTGCTGGCCTTCCGCGAGGCAGCGCTCAGCGATCGCTCGCGGCCCCATGCGATGTGGCGGGCGCACGGAACGCTGGCCGATTTCATCGTCACCCTGACCGCCATGCTGGAAGCGCCGCTGGCGCAGGAGGGCGGCCTGCCCGTGTCGCGCCGGGGCAAACCGCGCTCGATCGTCGGCTCGGTCGGCATGATCCTGGACTAGAACCACGCAGAAGGGAAACGCGATGACGGCAAAGACACCGGCGGGCAGACTGGTCACGGCCTTTGGCGATGTGGCGGCCATGAGCGCGCTCTATGCCCCCGACATCGAATGGAGCCTGCCGGCCTCGCTGCCCTTTCCCCGCCCCATGAAGGGTTACGACGCGGTCGTTGCCTTCAATGTCGCGGTCTGGACCGAGAACTATTATCCCGACTGTTCGGTGACCATCCTCGACGAGCTGGGCGACGAGGTGGCCAGCGCCGTGCGCTTCATCTACCGCGCCCGCTTCAAGGCGACCGGCGCACTTTACGAAAACGAGTACACGCTATTTGCCCGCGGCAGCGCTGCCGGCATCGCCCAGGTGTTCGAGGCCATGGACTCGGTGGCGATCATCGACCAGATGGGCGGCGGCAAGGTGGGCGACACCTTCCAGAAATTCCTGGCGGCGGCCCGACCGTCATGAACGACGTACCTGTTTGATCGTCATCCCCGCGAAGGCGGGGATCCACGGCGGGTGAAAGCACGGGCGGACCCGTATCGCCATGACGGTGGATCCCCGCCTTCGCGGGGATGACGGAATTTGATAGGTTACGCCGCCGCGCTGGCTGGCAGCACCACGGTGATCCAGAAGATCGACTGGGCGAGGCCCAGCAGTTCGGCGCCGAAGGAGACCCAGATCAGCGTCGTCGGCCGGCCGTCGGTGACGAAGCTGATCAGGCGGCCCAAGGTCAGGCCGGCGGTCAGCACGGCGACCAGGACCAGTGCGGGCAGGATCAGCACCGGTACCGCCGCCGCCGCGGTCACCAGGATGCCGGCGGCGACCGCGACACCACCGGCGCTGGCCCTGGTCTGGTTACGGGCATTGACGCTGTTCAGCTCGATGCCGAAGGGCAGGGACGCCGCCACCGGGCTGAAGATCGGGCGCAGCCCGACCAGAACGATGATGATGCCGGTAATGATCAGAAAGCCATCCATGAGCGTCTCTCCCTTATGTTCTTGCTTGGTTACGCCTGGCAGGCCAGCAGGGCCTGTACCGTCTTCCTCACCACGGCCGCTGCCGCCTCGACCGGCAGGCCCTGCTCCTGGCGCAGGCGCCGCCAGGCCTCGAAGCTCATGGCCAGGTCGATCGCATCGATCAGCACCGGGTCGGTCATCTCGGGCGGCAGCACGTCGAGGATCATCTTGCGCTGGAAATGGACCAGGAACTGGTGGTCCTCGGTCAGGTAGGGCGAGCGGAAGCGCTGCACGTCGGCGGCGTTCTTCACCGGCATCAGCTTCTCCACCACGCGCACGCGGCGGTCGATGAGCGCGAAGAGCCGGTCGGGCCAGGCCGCGGGCAGGGGGTGGCGACCAGGGGCGCCAGTTCGGCATAGAGGATGCTGTGGATCTCGCGGTAGAGCGAATCCATGTCCTCGAACAGGCGGAACACGGTGCGCAGGCCGACACCGGCCTTGGCCGCCACGGCTTCCGCGCCGGGCGCCACATCGCCCGCCCGCACCAGGGCCAGCATGGCCTCGACGATGCGGCGGCGATTGTCGACCGCGCGCTGACGCCGGCCGTCCAGCAGGGGTGCCTCCGCCATCAAAAGGCGTCGGGCCGGCAGGCGATCAGCAATTGCCCCTCCAATCCGGCACTGCGGTGGCCGGAGATCGCCCGCACCGCGTCCGAGGTGGCGATGGCGGCAAAGGCGGCGCGCGAGGGGTACTCGACCAGGGCGACCACATGCCAGGGCGCCTCGGCCGTACCGATGACCATGCCTGTCGCGTCGCCCGAGAAGATCAGGCGCCCGCCCTGGGACTCGACCAAGGCCTTCATGGCGGCGGCATAGCGCCCGTAGGCGCCGCGCCCGCTCAAGGCGGCATCCTGGCCGTCGGGATAGGCCGCGGTCTCGCGAAAGCGCAGCAGGTTCAGCATCACCACCGGGCCGTCGTCCTGAGCGTCGAACAGGGCGCGGATCTGCTCGCCCCTGGGCATTACCGCATTTTCGACCTGCATTGTCGCGCCCTTCCCTGGCCGATTTTATGACACTGACCGTGCCAATATAGCGCGGCGGCGTCAAGCATCCGCTCTTGACAGGCAACTAGATGGTTGCATATTAAGCCTATGGATCTCGACGAGGTGTTCAAGGCCCTGGCGGACCCGACAAGGCGCGCCCTGCTGGACCGGCTTCATGCCCGCAACGGCCAGACCCTGGGCGAATTATGCGAAGGCCTGGGCATGTCACGCCAGGCGGTGACCAAGCATTTGGGCATCCTGGAGGCAGCGAACCTGGTGGCGGTGCTGCGGCGCGGGCGCGAGAAGCTGCACTACCTCAACCCGGTGCCGATCCACGCCATTTCGCAGCGCTGGATCAGCAAATACGAGCACGGCCGGCTGCAGGCACTCGCCGAGCTCAAGAAGCGACTGGAGGAAGACCCCGATGGCCCATGACCGTTTCGTCTATGTCACCTATATCCGCACCACGGTGGAGAAGCTGTGGCAGGCCCTGATCGAGCCCGACTTCACCCGCCGCTATTGGGCCGAGACCTGGCAGGATTGCACCTGGCAGCCCGGCGCGGCCTGGCGCCTGATGATCCCCGACGGGCGCATCGGCGATGCCGGCGAGGTTCTGGAGATCGAGCCGCCCCGCCGCCTGGTCCTGTCCTGGCGCAACGAGTTCAAGCCCGAACTGCGCGTCGAAGGCTTCTCCCGCCTGACCTACGAGCTCGAGACCATGGGCGACATGGTTAAGCTCACCCTGATCCACGAGATGGAGCTGACCGGCTCCAAGCTGATCGAGGCGGTCTCCAGCGGCTGGCCGATGATCCTGGCCAGCCTCAAGAGCCTGCTCGAAACCGGTCAATCCCTGGAGGCCACCCGCCGCTGGCCGGAAGGGGTTTGACCGAAATATGCTATCGTCGCCCTTCCCGCCAAGACAGGAGACGTAACGCCAGCAATTCAGACCAACGATCGACCTGCCCGCCGGCGGTGTTCTGTGGTTAGCACCGATCCCCGGGCATTCCTGGATCTTTTGGCCCGGCGCGTCACCGCCGTGCTGCGCGCCTCTGGCGACAACAATCTCCGCTTCCTTGCCGTGGATGCGCTGTTCCTCGACTACAGCTTTCTCGAGCCCGAACAACGGGCCCTGATCGGCATTGCCTACATGTTCGGCATCGGCGGCCGGAAGGGGAACTCGACCTTCGCTTTGAGGCTGGATTTCAGCGATGGGGCGGCCGCGTCCTGGCGGCTTGGCCGGCTGGTCGAGTTGCTGCCCGATCCGGAAGACCCCCGCTGGCTCGATATCGATCGAAACCAGTGCTACCTCGGCATTCGCCTGGGCGAGGTGGCGCAAGGCGTTTGACGTAATGGTACCGGCAAAGGCAGGCCTGCCATGTCGGGGGCACCCTTGCCGGTGATCCCGAGCCGTGGTGCCATCGCCGCCCCGAGAGCAAGGCTTGGCGCAAGGTAATGACCAGCTCACCGACCCCCCGCCGCGAGATCCTCGACGGCCTGCGCGCCGGCATTACCATCTCGCTGGGTGCTGCCCCCTTTGGCCTGATGGTGGGGGCCTCGGCCATGTCGCATGGGTTGAGCCCGCTCGAGGCCATCGCCATGTCGATGCTGGTCTTCGCCGGGGCGGCGCAGTTTGCCGCTATCGAGCTGTGGGCACAGCCGCTGCCGGTGGCGGCGATCGTGCTGACCGTGGCCGTGCTCAATATCCGCCACCTCCTGATGGGGGCGTCGATCCGCCCGGTCCTGTTGCCGGCGGGGAAGCTCGGGGCTTCCGGCCTCGTCTTCTTCCTGACCGACGAGAGCTGGGCCGTCACCTTGGACGCTACCCGGCGGCGCGCCGTGGGGCCGGCGTTCTATGCCGGGGTCTCGCTTCTGCTCTATGGCGTGTGGGTCACCTCGACCGCGCTCGGCACCCTGCTCAGCCGCGTCATCGAGGACCCCAGCCGGCTTGGTCTCGACTTCATCCTGGTCGCGGTCTTCACCGTGCTGATCCTGGGCCGCTGGACGGGTAAGCGGGATCTGGCACCCTGGGTGGTCAGCGCCGGCGTGGCGCTGGCTGTCCATCTGCTGCTGCCCGGCAAGTGGTATGTGATCGCCGGTGCGATCGCGGGGGCCGTTACCGCCGCGGCCCTGCATGAAGAGCCTGAAACGGTGGAGGTCACGCCATGATCGACGCCGACCTGGTCCTCGCCTTCGCCGGCATGATCGCCGTCACCTATGGCGCGCGCCTCGGCGGGCTGTGGCTGGGCGGCCTGATCCCCACCCACGGCCGCTGGCGCGCGGCGCTCGACGCGCTCACCCCCGCCATGCTGATTTCCCTGATCGTGCCGACCGCGCTCGCCACCGGCGTCGCCGAGACGGTGGCGACGCTGGTGGTCGCGGTTGCCGTGGTGGCGTGGAAGGCACCGAACCTGGCGCTGCTGCTGGGCGTGGTGGCGGTCGCGGGGCTGCGGGCGGTGGGGTGAGGGTCGTCTCGAAGGACGCGCCTTGTTACCCCGGCCCTCAGCCTGCCTTGAGCCCGGCCAGCACCAGTTTCCACACCCCGTCGAAGGCCGCCATGATGCCCGGATCGCGCCATTCCCCGGCATGGGCGGGCTTGTGGAACCGGGCGGTGGCATCGAGCACGGCGCGGGCGGTGGCGATGGGGTCGGTGGTTTTGAAGATCCCTTGCGCGGCGCCGTCGGCGATGATGCGGGTCAACTGGTCGAGCAGGTGGTCGACATGGGCGATGACCACCTCGCGGGCATCCATGGCGATGCGGTGGTAGGTCTCGAACAGTTCGGGATCGTCCAGCACCTTGCGGTGCTTGGCCTCGATCAGGCGGTCGAACCACTGGCGCAGGCGCGCATCAGCCGGGCCATCGTCCCGGGCGATGGCTTCGAGCGGCGCCGAGACGCGGGCGAGCCAGCGTTCGGCCACGGCATCGCGTAGGGCGGCCTTGCTGGCGAAGTGGCGATAGACGCTGCCGTGGCTGACATTCAGCGCACGGGCAACGTCCACCACCGTGGCCTTCTGCGGCCCGAAGCGGCGCAGGACATCCTCCGCCGCTTCCAGGATCCGCTCGCGGCTCAAGACCTCGTCAGCGGCCATCGGGCCTATCCCCGTTCGCTGTCCAGCAGGGCCATCTGCTCGGGCGCATAGCGGGTGCCGGCGATGGCATCGGCGGGGATCGCCCGTTCGATGTCGGCCAGATCGGCAGGGGTAAGCTCAAGGGTCAAGGCTCCAAGCGACTCGGCGAGGCGGTCCCGGCGACGGGCACCGATCAGCGGGACGATATCCGATCCCCGCGACAGTGCCCAGGCAACCGCGACCTGGGCGACCGAGGCGCCCTTGTCGGCCGCCACGCCGCGCAAGGTCTCCACCAGTTTCAGGTTCGCCTCGAGATTGGCGCCCTGGAAGCGCGGGCTGTGGGCCCTGAAATCGCCCGGGCCGGACGCCCCGCCGGCCTGCCAGTGGCCCCCGAGCAGGCCGCGCGAGAGCACGCCGTAAGCGGTGATGCCGATACCCAATTCGCGGGCGGTGGGCAGGATCTTGGCCTCGATCCCGCGCGTGATCAGGGAATATTCGATCTGCAGGTCGACGATCGGGTGAACGCTGGCGGCCCGGCGCAGGGTCTGCGCGCCGACTTCCGACAGGCCGATGTGGCGGATGTAGCCGGCCTTAACCAGGTCGGCCAGGGTCCCCACCGTTTCCTCGATCGGCACATTGGGGTCGAGGCGGGCGGGGCGGTAGATGTCGATGTAGTCGGTGCCCAGGCGTTTCAGCGAATAGGCCAGGAAGTTCTTCAGCGCGGCCGGGCGGTTGTCGATGCCGACGAAGGCGCCCTTGGGATCGCGCATGGCGCCGAACTTCACGCTGATCTGTACCGCCTCACGCGGCCGGCCGGCCAGGGCTTCGTGGATCAGCAGCTCGTTGTGGCCCATGCCATAGAAGTCGCCGGTGTCGATCAGGGTGATGCCGGCATCGAGCGCCGCGTGGATGGTGGCGATGCTCTCCGCCCGGTCGGGCGCGCCATAGAAATCGGACATGCCCATGGCGCCGAGGCCCAGGGGGAAGGACTGCGGGCCGGTGCGGCCCAGGGTGCGAAGCGTGGTCATGGGGGCTTCCTCGGTTGCGGTGAAGGGAACATAAACGCACGAATAACAAAAATCAATATCTGTCATTTAGATTTTGAGGCGGAGCGAAAAATCCGGTGCCATACCGCCCGAATCCCCCGGGTGTCGTGCTAGACACAAATCTTCATCGTCATCCCGGACGAAGCGCAGCGCAGATCCGGGATGACGGTTTCAATGAGTGCGCGTGGAGGCGGCATGAAGGTCGGTGTCGAGATGGGGGTGACGGCGAAGGGCGCCGCGGCCATGCTCGATCTCGAGGAATTGCTGGCCACGCGCCTGCTGGTCCAGGGCAATTCCGGCTCGGGCAAGTCGCACCTGCTGCGCCGCCTGCTGGAGCAGAGCGCCGCCCATGTCCAGCAGGCGGTGATCGATCCGGAGGGCGATTTCATCACCCTGGCCGACCGCTTCGGCCATGTCGTGGTCGATGCCGGGCGCAGCGAGGCCGATCTCCAGCGTATCGCCGCCCGCGCCCGCCAGCACCGGGTCTCGGTCGTGCTGAACCTCGAAGGCCTGGACGGCGAGGCGCAGATGCGCTGCGCCGCAGCCTTCTTAGGGGGCCTGTTCGATGCCGAGCGTGACTTCTGGTATCCCATGCTGGTGGTGGTGGACGAGGCGCAATTGTTCGCGCCGTCGGCCGCCGGCGATGTTTCGGACGAGGCGCGCAAGGTCTCGCTGGGGGCCATGGCCAACCTGATGTCGCGCGGGCGCAAGCGGGGCCTGGCCGGCGTCATCGCCACCCAGCGCCTGGCCAAGCTGGCCAAGAACGTGGCGGCCGAGGCCTCCAATTTCCTGATGGGCCGCACCTTCCTCGATATCGACATGGCCCGTGCCGCCGACCTGCTGGGCATGGACCGGCGCCAGGCCGAAATGTTCCGCGATCTCACCCGCGGCCAGTTCGTCGCCTTGGGCCCCGCCTTGTCACGCCTGCCCGTGCCCCTGCACATCGGCGCGGTCGAGACCAGTGCCCGCAGCACCAGCCCGATCCTGGTGCCGTTGCCGCAGCAGCCGCCGGAAGATGCCCACGACCTGATCTTCAAGCGCGGCGAGGGCGAGCCGGTGCGCCTGGTGCCGATCCGCCCGCCGGCGCCGCCGCCGACGGCCGACATCCTGCTGGACCTGGCACGCGCCCGCGCCGCCTTCGCCCCGGCCCCGGAAGAACCGGTGGACGAGATGCCGGCCGCCGAGCGCGAGGCCGCCCAGCGCGCGATCATGGCCGAGATCCTGGCCGACCGGGATGCCGCCTATCGCTCCGTCGCCATCCTCTACCAGGATTTCCTGGTGCGCTGCCGGATCAAGCGCCTGACCGGCCAGCCCCTGGACCTGCCCGGCTTCCGCCGCCTCCTCGCCGTGGTGCGGGCCGGGGTGGCGGCACCCGCTGACGGCGAGGCGGATGCGGCTTCGGCCAAGGCGCAGGAGATGGCGGGTGCCTTGTCGGAGGATTTACAGGGCATTTTCCTGCTGCTGGCCCAGGCGGCGATCGCCAATGTGCCGTGCCCACCGGACGCCGCCATCGCCCGGGCCTATGGCACCCAGTCGCTGGGCCGGGCGCGGCGGTTGCTGACCTATCTGGAAGAATGCGGCGTCATCGTCTGCCGCAACGATTTCCGTGGCGGCAGGGTGGTTGCCATCCCCGAACTGGACCGCGAAACCGCCCCGGGCGATCCCAATGCCGCCGACGCCGCGGTGGGGTGACAGCCAATTTATGTCATTCCGGCGAAGGCCGGAATCCATTGAGACATCGCGCGCTGCCCCAGAATGGATCCCGGCCTTCGCCGGGATGACGATAGGGATTACAATGCGGCCCGGAACTCCCCCGGGGTCAGCCCGGTCCAGCGCTTGAAGGCGTGCTGGAACGTGCTCTGTTCCGTATAGCCCAGCATGAAGGCGATCTCGACCAGGGAGATTTCAGGGTTGCGCAGGTAGCTTTCAGCGCGCGAGCGGCGCACGGCGTCGGTCAGGTCGCGGAAGCTGCAGCCGTGGTCGGCCAGCCGGCGGTGCAGGGTGCGCGGCGACAGGCCCAGGGCCGGCGCCACCTGGTCCAGCGAGGCGCGGCCCAGCCCTAAGTTTTCCGCGATCACCAGGCGCGTTCGCCGCAGCAGGCCGGGTTCGCCCGCCAGGGCTTTCAGGGCGCTCTCTGCCTGCAACTCCGCCAGCCGGCGCAGTTCGGGGCTGCCCATGGCGATCGGCAGATCCAGCACCCAGGCCGGGAAGGTGAGCTTGGTCACCGGCTGGTCGAAGCGCGGGGTGGCGCGGAAGATGCGCTCGTATTCCGCGATCCGGGCCGGGCGGGGAAAGCGGAAATGCGCCTCCCAGGCCAGGTCGGTGCGCCCGGTCAGCCAGCCGCCCAGGCTGACGGTGGCCGCCGCCCAAAGCTGGTCCATGGCCGGGGGCGGGGTCTCGCCCGCCCATTCGAAGACATCCTCCGCCCGGTCCCCCTCGCGGTGAACGCGCGAGCGGCCGACATCGCCCATCAGGCGGTGATAGCGGCCGAACTGCTGCCCCGCTTCGCCCAGTGTGGCGCAATTGACCAGGACATAGCCGGCCACCCCCATGTGGCGGATGCGGAAGGCCTCGCCCACCTTGAGCGCCAGGTCCGGGTCGTCGGTATGGCCGGTGATCCGGCCCAGCATGCCCAGCCAGTTGGCGCGGGAGGTGAGGGCATGGGAGTCCTTGGCCTCGATCTCCGCCACCTGCCAGGCCGGCAGCACGCTCGCGGGGGCGAGGCCCAGGGCGCGCAGATAGTCGAACAGCAGCCGGGCATAGGCGGCCGAAATCGTCGGCGCGTCGGGGCGTGCTGCGTCGGCCAAGGTCATTTCCCAATCCCTCCCGACGCGATTGTGGCGGAATTTCACAATGATTTGGCAAGTTTTCGCAATATCAGGCTGCGGCGCGCCCCGCATTCTTAGCCCGTGGCTAAGTGGCGGACCGGCACCCATGATCCTGTTTCCTGAATTTCATCAACGCTATGGCCCCTGGGCCATCGTGGCCGGCGCCTCCGAGGGGATCGGCCAGGCCTATGCCCATGTCCTGGCCGAACGTGGCCTGAACCTGGTCACCCTGGCGCGCCGGATCGAGGTGCTGGAACAGGACGCGCAACTGATCCGCCGCCGTCACCGGGTGGAAGTGCGGCCCGTCTCCGTCGACCTCGCCGCGCCCGACCTGGCGCAGCAGATCGACGCGGCGACCGCCGGCCTCGACATCGGCCTTGGCATCTACAATGCCTGCTATTCCCGGATCGCCGATTTCACCGATGTGGCACTGGACGATCACCAGCGGATGCTGGACGTGAACTGCCGCGGGCCGTTGATCCTGGCCCAGCGTTTGGGCCCACGCCTGGTGGCGCGCAAGCGCGGCGGCCTCCTGCTGATGTCCAGCATGTCGGGCTTCCAGGGCTCGGCCCTGATCGCGACCTATGCCGCGACCAAGGCCTTCAACATCACGCTGGCCGAGAGCCTGTGGACCGAGTTGAAGCCCCACGGCGTCGATGTCATCGCCTGCGTCGCCGGCGCCACGCTCACGCCGGGGTTCGAGAGCTATACGCCTGAGGCCAAGCGCGGCAAGGCCTTCCCCATGCGCGCCGATGCCGTGGCCCGCGAGGGGCTGGCGGCACTGGGCAAGGGGCCGATCCATATCGCCGGGCGCCTGAACCGCCTGGTCAATGGCGTGACCCGGTTCATGTCCCACCGGCAGCGGACCAACTTCTTCAGCAATGCCACCCGCAGCATCTATGGGTCATCTGAATCATGAGCGCCACCGATCAGCTTGGGCCCGCACACCTGGGGGCGCGCTGCCTGGTGACCGGGGGTGCCGGCTATGTCGGCCGTAACCTGATCCGGCGCTTGGGCAAGCAGGGCTGCGCCGTCACCAGCTTCGACGTGATCGCACACAGCCATGGCGACGGGGTTGCGACGGTGGTCGGCGACCTGCGCGACTATGGCGCCGTCCGCGCGGCCTGCGAAGGCGTGGACACGGTCTTCCACACCGCCGCCCTGATCAACACCCTGAGCCTCTATCGCCAGGCCGAGCGGCGCTTCGTCTTCGAGGTCAATGCAGGCGGGACGGGCAATGTCGTCCGCGCCGCCGGCGAGGCGGGCGTGGGCGCGGTGGTTCACACCAGTTCCTTCAATGTGGCGCTGGACGGGTCGGCGGCGGCGCAGGACGAATCCCTGCCCTATGCCGTAGGGGCCAGGGATCTCTACACCCTGTCCAAGATCGAGGCGGAGAAGGCAGCGCTGGCGGCCGACCGTCCAGGTAGCCTGCGGGTCTGCGCCCTACGGCCGGGCGGGATCTGGGGCACGGACACCGGCTCGATGATGATCCGCAGCTTTCTCGAGCAATTGGCGGCGGGCAAGTTCAAGGCCCTGGTCGGCGACAAGAACACGGTCACCGACAATACCCATGTCGACAACCTGGTGGATGCCATGCTGCTGGCCGCCCGGGCCCTGCGCGCGGCGCCGGAGGCGGTCGGCGGCCAGGCCTTCTACATCACCGATGGCGAGCCGATGAACGGCATGGCCTGGTTCCGGCCCCTGGTCGAGGGGGTTGGCTTCCGCTTCCCCACCACCTGGCTGCCCATGTGGCTGATCCGCACGGTGGCGCGGGTCGCGGAACTGTCCCATTACCTGGGCGCGCCGATGCCCATGCTGACGGTGCGGGGCGTCAATAACCTGGCCGAGAATTCGCGGCTGTCGATCGCCAAGGCGCAGCGCCTGCTCGGCTACACGCCGCGTTACACCTCGGCCACTGCCGTGCCGCTGCTGTTGCCGGCGGCCCGCGACTTCATCGCTGCCAGGCAGGGGCGCAAAGCATGAGCAAGCTGATCTATCTGTTGTGGTCGCGCGGGGCCATGACCCCGGCCGAGCGGCGCCGGATCCTGCTCGACGACTGCGCACCAAAACTGCTGGGGATGGCTCCGGCCGGCCTGCAAATGAACATCGCCGACGATCTCATCACCATCGCTTCGCCCGCACCCCGGATGCTGGGGCCAAAGCCCTTCGTCGCCCAGATCAACCTGTGGCTCGATGATCCCACACAGCGCCAGCCTTATGAGGCGGTGTTGCAGGCAGCCGGTTTCGATCTTGCCGGCTACCGGGTGGACGAATGGCTCTACACGGACTATGGCGAGAATGCCCATGGCAAGTCCAGGGACTGGCCCGATGGCCAGCGCAGCCCGGGCCTGCTGGCGGTAACCTTGCTGGAGCGCCCGAAGTCCATCCCCAGGGATGAATGGATGCGGCGCTGGTTCGGCTGGCAATCGCCGATGAGCGAATGGATGCAGCCGCGCGCCCGCTATGTCCGCAATGTGGTGGAGGAAGTGCTGACCCCCGGCGTGGCCGCCCTGGACGGCATCGTCGAGGAGGCTTGGCCGTCGGAGGCGCATGTCACCAACAAGCTGGTGTTCTTCGGCGCCCGCAACCGGCTGCAGCTCATGCGCCACATGACCATCATGCTGCGCTCGGTCTCGCGCATCTTCCGCATGTGGAAGATCACCACGGTGATGATGAGCGAGCATTTCCTGAAAACCCTGGGGAAACCGTGATGGCCTGGTATACCGGCAACGAGACTTTCGATACCTGGCTGGCAGTCGGCTTCGGCTTCGCTGCTTTCACCCTGCTGGGTTCGCTGTTCGCCAAGAGCCCCTATGGCCGCTTCGCCTCGGACAAGATGGGGGTGAACCTGAATCCCAAACTCGGCTGGTGGCTGATGGAACTGCCGGCGACGGTGGTGTTCTTCTGGTTCTACCTGCAAGGGGCCCGCGCGTTCGAGGTAACGCCGCTGGCCCTGGCCCTGGTCTGGACCATCCACTACGGCAACCGCGGCTGGTTCTTCCCGCTGTCCCTGCGTGTCGCCAGGAACCGCAGCAGCACCTTCAGCATCACGGTCATGCTGCTCGGCATGTTCGTGACCGGCCTGCACGGCTATCTGAATGCGACTTTCTTCACGCAGTACGCACCGCACCTGACCGGCGCCTGGCTGGCCGATCCGCGCTTCATCGGCGGTCTGGCGGTCTATCTCTGCGGCCTGTTCCTGACGGTTCGGTCGGAAGCGATCATGCGTCACCTGCGCGATCCAAACGCGGCAGGGCAGGACTATAAGATCCCCTACGGCGGCGCCTTCCGCTATGTTTCGAGCCCGCAGTACCTGGGTGAACTCACCGCCTGGGCCGGCTTCGCCCTGATGACCTGGGGCCTGCCCGGCGTCATGATCTTCCTGATCTCCGCCGGCAACCTGGTCCCCCGCGCCTTCCAGAGCCACCGCTGGTACCACGAGAGATTCCCCGGCTACCCCAGCGACCGCAAGGCGATCATCCCGTTTATTATCTGATTGTCATCCCGGCGAAGGCCGGGATCCACCGTCGTGGCAATACCGGTTGGGCCGCGCGCTCCACCGCAGTGGATCCCGGCCTTCGCCGGGATGACGGCGGTAAGATTGCAGGCGGAGGCATCTTGCCGGGGGCGTCGATTGCGCCTTATCCTGGCGCTTACAACCATGTCAGTCCAAACCATGACCGGCCACCACTCGTTCAATGAACTGCGTAAAGCCCTGCCGCCCGTGCGTCGGGCCCGCAATGCGCAGGCCACGCAGGATGTGCTGCAAGAGATGGAGGTTGATACACGCCGTTTGGCGGGGGAAGAGCCCCCTGAAGATTTTGGTAGCGGAACATCGGACTAGCCAGCGGGGGTGGTCAAGCTGGAGAGGCATGCAGACATTCATCTGTGCAGCCTGCCACGCTATGTTGAAGCACTTGGCGGCACATTGTAAGTCACCGCAAAAATTCTCGAATTCTAATTTCTCCTCAATAGGAGACGATAGAATGATGTTGATTTGCTGTTATTAGCATCAAGTATTATTTTTAGGTATTTTGTGTAGGCGCTGCATAGCGTATCGCTGTTTGATGAGCTAAGGCTTTCCATTGCAGACAATTCATTTTGTGAAAATAATTTTTCTTTGGGTTTAATAATTTGCTGATAAAGTTTATCGATATCCTGAATTTCTGCCAAGTCGGGTGTTTTGATGCCATCAATATAGGATATGCGAAGTTGGTTTATATATTCATCAGCCGCCGCGTATTTTTCCATCGGAATGTTTTTTCCTGCCGCTAAGTTTGCGCAATCATCTGCGTTTTCGCCGGATAAATATTTTATAAATTTATAGTATGACTTTAAAAGTAATTTAATATTCATCTCAGATGAAAAGGATGATTTAACGTGTATGCTTGTAACCAATTTGTCCCAGGCGGCTTCTCTATCTCTTTCGTCTTCCGTTGTAAAGTCAGATTGCTTATTCTGCACCGTCCTCTTATAGACTATGTACATGCTATCAAGATATTGTTTATATGTAAGTTGATCATTCTCTTTTACAAGAATGATCGACGAAAGTTCTCCAGCATTATATAAAAGTATATCTTTCTCGAATTGATCTTTAGTTTTATATTTTGGACTGAAATTATCTAATATTTTAGGTGCAAGATATACGGTTAGGGCAATTGCTACCAATACCATTAAAATGCTGGATATGGAAGATATGACGTGTTTCATTCGGATGATCTGCCCTGCGCCAGATTGTTCCCGTATTCTATAGTGTGTTAGTTCTTGATTCTAGTGAAGATTGTCGTGCTGCGCCACCCCCGCCGCGCGCAAGTGCTTCCCCAGCCGCCCGCTGGCCCACAGGAAGAACATCCGATAATCCGAGACCAGCGACCACAGCGGGTAGGTGAAGGTGGCCGGGCGGTTTTTTTCGATGCCGAAGTGGCCGACCCAGGCGAAGAAATAGCCGGCGAGCGGCATGCCCAGCAGCCACCAGGGATTCAGGGTGGCGATGGCGGCGGCCAGGAAGCCCAGCGTCAGCCCTGTGCCGAAATAGTGGATGGCGCGGGTTGCCGGCTTGGCATGTTCCTGCAAATAATAGGGAAAGAAGTCGCGGTAGCGCGTGATCGTCGCGGGCCGGTTGGTGCCCGCCGCTGGTTCGCTTTTGGACATCGATATCCTCCGCACCCGTCGCCGTGATCGGCCTCGTTGTTACATCTATTTGGCGTCCACCTCCCGGCGGTTTCAAGCGCGGGGTTACGACCGGAATTCTTGCTGACTGACAAATTGGCAGTTGACGTTAACGTCAACGTCACCTATGAGTCCCCGAAATCGGAGGAAACGGCTCAAGTGAGCCACCAGGGGAGAGGCAACGGTGTCGAAGACCTATTCCATCACCCAGCTTTCCGAAGAGTTCGCGGTCACCCCGCGGGCGATCCGGTTCTATGAGGATCGCGGCCTGCTCCATCCCAAGCGGGAAGGCCAGACCCGGATCTATTCCCAGCGCGACTGGGTGCGCCTGCTCTTGATCCTGCGGGGCAAGCGGGTTGGCTTCTCGCTCGCCGAACTGCGCGAAATCCTCGACCTCTACGACCTGGGCGACGGCCAGACCGAGCAGATCCGCCGTACCCTGGAGACCTCGCGCCTGAAACTCGAGGCCCTGGAGCGCCAGCGCCAGGATATCGAGCAGGTGATGCACGAATTGACCAATTCCTGCGGCTATCTCGAAGGCCTGCTGCGCGAGCGCGGCGTCGACCCCGATGCCCCCGTCACCGCGCCGCTCAAGCGCAAGAAGGTGAACGCGGCGTGACCAACCGGCCGGCCAGGCCCCGACTGCCGTATCCGATCAAGGGCGGAAATTTCTACGCCCTGGACGGGTCGTTGCAGCGCCTGCTCGGCCGCCTGATCCCCGACAGCCTGGCCCGCCAGCAGGCCCGCCTCGAAGACTTCGGCGCCTTCTGCGGCGGCCCGGTCGAAGAGGCGGCGGATTATACCGACCGCTTTGCCCCGCCGCGGCTCGAGACCTATGACCGGTCGGGCCGGATGGTCAATGTCATTCACCACAACCCGGCCTGGGACGCGGTCAGCCGCGAGGTTTACGAGCGCGGCGCCGTGGGCCTGGCGTTTGGCGAAAAGGCCGAGCCTTACACGCTGACCTTCGCCTTCGGCTACCTGCTGGGCATGGCCGATATCTCGCTGCACTGTCCCGTCACCATGACTGGGGCGGTCGCCTATGTGCTGGACCGCTTCGCGCCCGAGAGCGTGCGGGAACGCTATCTGCCCGAGATGACCCGGATGGACGGCCAGGCGCTAACCGGCGGCACCTGGGCGACGGAACATCACGGCGGCTCCGACATCGGCGCCACCACGACCCGGGCCACGTTACAGGGCGACGGTACCGCGCGGCTCACCGGCCTGAAATGGTTCACCTCCAACGCCAATGGCGGCCTCGCCCTGGCGACGGCGCGGCCCGAGGGCGCCCCTGAAGGCTCCAAGGGCCTGGGGGCGTATCTGGTACCCACGCACCGGGACGATGGCGCACCCAATTCGATGCGCATTCGCCGGCTGAAGGAAAAGCTCGGCACCAAGGGCATCCCCACCGGCGAGATCGACCTGATCGATACCTGGGCCGTAGAAGTGGCGCCGCCGCCGCGCGGCTTCAAGCTGATGGTCGAGGCGCTGGAATTCAGCCGCATCCACAACGCCATGGGCAGTGTCGGCGTGCAGCGCCGGGCCTATCTGGAAGCCCTTGGCTACGCCGATCAGCGCGCCGCCTTCGGCCACACCATCACCGATTATCCCATGGTGCAGGACGAGCTTTTGAAGATGCTCGTCGCCCATGAGGCGGGCCTGGTCCTGGCCTTTGAATCCGCCCGCGCCTTCGACGCCGCCCATGGCCGCGATGTGGCCGAGGCCGAGACGGCGGAGCGGGCCTGGCTGCGCGTTGCGACCGCCCTGGCCAAATACCAGACGGCGGAAGATGCCTGCGCCACCACGCGCGGGGCGATCGAGCTGATCGGCGGCAATGGTTACACCGCCGATCATGTCACGCCGCGCCTGCTGCGTGATGCCCAGGTGCTGACCGTTTGGGAAGGCCCGGCTAACATCCAGGCGCTGGAACTGCTGCGCCTGCTGGGCAACCGCCTGCCGGGCTTCGAGACCTATCGGGCCCGCATCGAGAAGGTCACCGGATCGGCACCGCCCGCTTTGTCGGTACTGGCCCGGTCGACCGAGGCCGGCCTGGCCGAGGTAACGCAAGCCGTGGCGCTGCTGCAGGCCGACGCGGCCCTGGCCCAGCGCCATGCCCGCCGCCTGCTGGCCCTGATGGCCGAGGTATTGGCCGCGGCCCTGCTGCTGGAAAGTGCCGTGGTCGAACTGGGGCAGGGTAATGCCCGCATGGCCCTGGTCACCCGCCTGTTCATCGAAACCCGGGTGGAGCCGCTGGCCCATCGCGGCATCGTTGCGGGCCGGGAGTGGACTTCACGCTATTTCGAGGCGCTGGCCTTCGACGGCGTGGTCGATCCCTCGGCGGTCGCCAGCCTGCCCGCCATGACGGGAGTCGCGGCATGACTCCGGCGGGTTTCCTCGTCTTGGTGACGTTAGCGTCAACTATATTGACAATTATGTTCAGAAAAGAGCTTGAAGTGCCGTTGCGTTGTCGGTATGGCGATGCAAGCCGGAAGGCCAGACCGGGTTTTGCGCAACAAAATTGCGTCGACTACCTGGTAAACAAGATGGCCGTCCGGGCCCGCGCATTCTGAGGAGAGATCGAGATGCCTAGCTACAAGGCGCCCGTCGACGATATTCGCTTCGTCCTGAACGACGTGCTGAATATCGGGAAGTATTCCAACCTGGCCGGCTTTGCCGACGCCCCGCGCGACGTGGTCGATGCGATCCTCGACGAGGGCGCCAAGATCTGCGAACGCGTCCTGGCGCCGCTGAACCAGGTGGGCGATGCCGAAGGCTGTAAGATCGCCGACGGCGTGGTGACCACGCCGACCGGCTTCAAGCAAGCCTACAAGACCTTCGTCGACGGCGGCTGGCCCGGCATCACCGGCGACCCGGAGTTCGGCGGCCAGGGCATGCCCTACGTCCTGGGCTTCGCACTCAACGAATTCGTCTCGTCGTCCAACATGGCCTTCGGCATGTATCCCGGCCTGTCCCACGGCGCCTATGCGGCGATCCACCAGTGGGGCACCGACGACCAGAAGCAGACCTACCTGCCCAAGCTCGTCTCGGGCGAGTGGACCGGCACCATGAACCTGACCGAGCCGCATTGCGGCACGGATCTGGGCCTGCTGCGCACTCGCGCCGAGCCGCAGGGCGACGGCACCTACAAGATCACCGGCACCAAGATCTTCATCTCGGCCGGCGAACACGACATGTCGGACAACATCATCCACCTCGTGCTGGCCAAGATCCCTGGCGGCCCGGAAGGGGTGAAGGGCATTTCGCTGTTCATCGTGCCGAAGTTCATGGTCGAGGCCGATGGTTCGCTGGGTGCCCGCAATGGCGTGAAGGCCGGCAACATCGAACACAAGATGGGCATCATCGGCAATTCCACCTGTGTCATGAACTTCGACGAGGCCACCGGCTTCCTGATCGGGGAAGAGCACAAGGGCCTGCGCGCCATGTTCACCATGATGAACGCGGCCCGCCTCGGCGTCGGCATCCAGGGCCTGTCCCAGGCCGAGGTCGCCTACCAGAACGCGGCGATCTATGCCAAGGACCGGTTGCAGATGCGCTCGATCTCGGGCACCAAGTTCCCCGAGAAGCCGGCCGACCCGATCATCGTGCACCCCGACGTGCGCCGCATGCTGCTCTCGATCCGCTCCTTCGTCGAGGGTGCGCGCGCCTTCTACCTGTGGACCGGGCTGAAGATCGACCTGTCGCACAAGGATCCCGATCCGGCGGTGCGCGAGGCCAATGACGACATCGTCGCCCTGGTCACCCCGGTCGTGAAGGGTTACCTGACCGACAAGGGCTTCGAGTCGACCGTCGCCGCCCAGCAGGTGTTCGGCGGCCACGGCTACATCAAGGAGTGGGGGATGGAGCAGTTCGTGCGCGACGCTCGCATCAGCCAGATCTACGAAGGCACCAACGGCATCCAGGCGCTCGACCTGGTCGGCCGCAAGCTGGGCCAGAACGGTGGCCGCGGCCTGTTCGCCTATATCGGCGAGGTCGAGCACTTCGTCGCCGAGAATGCCGGCAACGCCGAGCTGAAGCCGTTCCTGGACGGCTTGCAGAAGGCGACGGGCGACCTGCGCGACGGCGCCATGTGGTTCATGCAGAACGCCATGGCCAACCCGGACAACGCCGGTGCCGGCTCGGTCGAGTACATGCACCTGTTCGGCATCCAGGTGCTGGCCTACATGTGGTCGCAGATGGCCAAGATCTCGCTCGACGCCAAGGCCGCCGGCACGGCGACCGAGTTCCACGAGAACAAGCTGATCGTCGGCCGCTTCTTCCTGGACCGCATCGTGCCCGACACCGCCTCGCTGCTGGTCAAGCTCAGCGCCGGCGCGGACAGCATCATGGCGCTGAAGGCCGCCAATTTCTGATTGTCACCAATCCAAGGACGGGGGCGCATTTGGCGCCCCCGTTCCAAGATAAAAAAAGTTCGGTAACCAGCCCAAACGGCGGAGGAGAGATCGCCCATGTTCCAGCGTAGCCTGAAGCTCAACGAAGAGCATGAGATGGTGCGGGACAACGCCCGCCGGTTCTTCGAAAAGGAATGCGTGCCCTATAATCAGAAGTGGGCCGAAGACGGCGTGATCAGCCGCGAGGCCTGGTTGAAGGCGGGCGAGGCCGGCATCCTGTGCGCGACCATGCCGGAGGAATACGGCGGCTCGGGCATGGACTTCAAGGCCTCCGCCCTGCTGATGGAAGCGCAGGTCGACGCCGGCGCCTCAGGCCCCGGCTTCTCGCTGCATTCGGACATCGTAGCACCCTACATCCACACCTACGGCTCGGAAGAGCAGAAGAAGAAGTGGCTGCCACGCATGGCCACGGGCGAGCTGATCGGCGCCATCGCCATGACCGAGCCGGGCGCCGGCTCGGATCTCCAGGGCGTTCGCACTTCGGCCAAGAAGGATGGCAACCACTACGTCATCAACGGCCAGAAGACTTTCATCACCAATGGCCAGCTCGCCAACCTGATCATCGTCGTGACCAAGACCGACCCGACCAAGGGCGCCCATGGCACTTCGCTGATCGTGGTCGAGACCGACGAGGTCGAAGGCTTCCGCCGCGGCCGCAACCTCGACAAGATCGGCATGCACGCGCAGGACACCTCCGAGCTGTTCTTCGACGAGGTCCGCGTGCCGACCGCCAACCTGCTGGGCCATGAGGAAGGCCAGGGCTTCATCCAGCTCATGCAGCAGCTCCCCTCGGAACGCCTGCAGATCGCCATCACCGCGGTGAAGACCTGCGAGAAGGCGGTCGAGGAGACGGTCAAGTACACCAAGGACCGCAAGGCCTTCGGCAAGTCGATCTTCGATTTCCAGAACACCCGCTTCAAGCTGGCCGAATGCGCGACCGAGACCCGCATCGCCCGCGTCTTCGTCGACCACTGCATCGAGCTGCTGGTCGAGGGCAAGCTCGACGTCCAGACCGCGGCCATGGCCAAGTATTGGTGCTCGGACCTGCAGGGCAAGGTCGTCGACGAGTGCCTGCAGCTCCACGGCGGCTATGGCTACATGATGGAATACCCGATCGCGCAAATGTATGTGAACGGCCGCGTTCAGCGCATCTACGGCGGCGCCAACGAGATCATGAAGGAACTGATCAGCCGGATGCTGTGAGGTTCCTTGTCCTGCGTCATCCCGGCCTCGAGCCGGGATCTCGTGGGGATAGAGTGCTTACTGGTTACAAGATCCCGGCTCGAGGCCGGGGTGACGATCGAGACAAAAACTTCTGAGGAGTAGAGACCATGCCCGACGCATACATCCTCGACGCGGTACGCACCCCGCGCGGCAAAGGCAAGAAGGACGGCAGCCTGCACGAGGTCACCTCGCTGCACCTCGCCTCCGGCGTGCTGAAGGCGATCCGCGATCGCAACGAGCTGGACACCGCCCTCGTCGAAGACGTGATCATGGGCTGCGTCGAGCCGGTGGGCGAGCAGGGCTCGGACATCGCGCGCATCGCCGTGCTGAATGCCGACTATGCCGAGACCACCGCCGGCGTGCAGATCAACCGCTTTTGTGCGTCGGGCCTCGAAGCCTGCAACATGGCGGCGGCGCAGGTCATGTCGGGCCAGAGCCCGATGTCGATCGGCTCCGGCGTCGAGAGCATGAGCCGCGTGCCCATGGGCTCGTCGGGCGGCGCCTGGCCGGCCGATCCGCAGGCGGCGTTCAAGTCCTACTTCGCGCCCCAGGGCATCGGCGCCGACCTGATCGCCACCAAGTACGGCTTCAGCCGCGAAGACGTCGACGCCTATGCCATCGAAAGCCAGAAGCGCGCCGCGCATGCCTGGAAGAACGGCTACTTCAAGAACACCGTGGTGCCGGTCAAGGACCTGAACGGCGTCACCATCCTGGACCGTGACGAGCACATGCGTCCGGATGCGACCATGCAGTCGATGTCGGCCCTGCAGCCGTCCTTCGCCATGATGGGCGAGATGGCCTTCGACGGTGTCGCCCTGCTGCGCTACCCGGAAGTGGAAAAGATCAACCACGTCCACCACGCCGGCAATGCTTCCGGCATCGTCGACGGCGCCGCCGCGGTGCTGTTCGGCACCAAGGAAGTGGCCGATGCCAACGGCCTGAAGCCGCGTGCCCGCATCCGCAGCTTCACCTCGATCGGTTCCGAGCCGACGATCATGCTGACCGGCCCGTCTGCCGCGGCCGAACGCGCCCTCAAGCGCGCCGGCATGAAGTCGACCGACATCGACCTCTACGAGCTGAACGAGGCCTTTGCCTCGGTCGTCCTGCGCTTCATGCAGGCGCTGGACATCCCCCATGACAAGATCAACGTCAACGGCGGCGCCATCGCCATGGGCCACCCCTGGGGGCGACGGGCGCCATGATCCTCGGCACCGTGCTCGACGAGCTGGAACGCCGCGATCTGTCGACCGCGCTGATCACCCTGTGCGTCGGCGCCGGCATGGGCACCGCCACCATCATCGAACGCGTCTGATCGAGGGTCGGAACATGAGCAACAACATCAATTACGCCGTCGACGCGGACGGTATCGCCACCATCACCTGGGACATGGCCGGCCGGTCGATGAACGTCCTCAACGAAGGCTCGATCCGGGACTTCGCCGAGGCAACCGAGAAGGCCATCGCCGACGAGAAGGTGAAGGGGGTCATCATCACCTCGGCCAAGGACGCGTTCCTGGCCGGCGCCGACCTCGACATGCTGGTCAAGACCGCCTTCGGCCCCAAGGATGCCAAGGCCCTGACCGACAATTCGGGCACCCTGCAGAAGATCTTCCGCCGCTATGAGACCAGCGGTAAGCCCTTCGTCGCCGCGATCAACGGCACCGCGCTGGGCGGCGGCCTGGAAATCACCCTGGCCTGCCACTACCGCATCGCCGCCGACAATTCCCGCACCAAGCTGGGCCTGCCGGAAGTGAAGGTCGGTCTCCTGCCGGGCGCCGGTGGCACCCAGCGTCTGCCCCGCCTGATCGGTGCGGCCAATGCCCTGCCGCTGCTGCTCCAGGGCAAGGAACTCGATCCCCAGGGCGCCCTGGGCCAGGGTGTCGTCAACGAAGTGGTGCCGGCGGCCGACCTGCTGGCCCGTGCCAAGGCCTATCTGCTGGACAAGCCGCGCAGCGTCCAGCCCTGGGACGAGAAGAACTTCAAGATCCCCGGCGGCGGCGTCTACACGCCTTCGGGCATGCAGACCTTCCCGGGCGCCATCGCCATGAGCCACCGCGAGAGCCAGGGCAACTACCCGGCGATCAAGGCGATCCTGTCCTGCGTCTATGAGGGCCTGCAGGTTCCCTTCGACGCCGGCCTGCGTATCGAGACCCGTTACTTCGTCTCGCTGCTGATCGACCCGACCTCGGGCAACATGATCCGCACCCTGTTCATCTCCATGCAGGAGCTGAACAAGGGCGTGCGTCGCCCGGCCGGCCAGCCGGCGACCGACGTCAAGAAGCTGGGCATCCTGGGTGCCGGCATGATGGGCGCCGGCATCGCCTATGTCTCGGCCTCGGCCGGGATCGAATGCGTGCTGCTCGACCAGACGATCGAGGCGGCCGAGAAGGGCAAGGCCTATTCGACCGGCCTGCTGGACAAGGCGATCAGCCGTGGCAAGTCCACTGAAGACAAGAAGGCCAAGCTGCTGGGCCTGATCAAGCCGACCACCGATCATGCCGATCTCGCCGGCTGCGATCTGGTCATCGAGGCGGTGTTCGAAAACCGCGAGGTGAAGGCCGAGGCGACGAAGAAGTCGGAAGCCGTCATCCCCGCGACCTCGATCTATGCCTCCAACACCTCGACCCTGCCGATTTCCGGCCTGGCCGAGGCGAGCGTGCGTCCTGAGAGCTTCATCGGCATCCACTTCTTCTCGCCCGTCGACAAGATGATGCTGGTCGAGATCATCATGGGCAAGAAGACGGACCAGCGCGCCCTGGCGGTCGCCATGGATTACGTCAAGAAGATCAAGAAGACCCCGATCGTGGTCAACGACAGCCGCGGCTTCTACACCAGCCGCTGCTTCGGCACCTACGTCAGCGAAGGCATCGAGATGCTGGCCGAGGGCATTGCCCCGGCGATCATCGACAACATCGGCCGGGCCACGGGCATGCCCCGCGGGCCGCTCGAGATGAACGACGACGTGGCGCTCGACCTCGGCCACAAGGTGCGCACCCAGACCAGGAAGGACCTGGGCGATGCCTATGAGGCGACTCCGGCCGATGCCCTGGTTGCCACCCTGGTCGAGAAGCTGGGCCGCTATGGCCGCAAGAACGGCAAGGGCTTCTACGAGTATCCGGCCGACGGCAAGAAGTACCTGTGGGAAGGCCTGGCCGATCTCGCCCCGGTGAAGATCGCCGAGAGCAGCACGGACCTGATCAAGGAAATCCGCACCCGCCTCTTGTTCCGCCAGGCGGTGGAAGCAGCCCGCTGCTACGCCGAAGGCGTGGTCACGGACGTGCGCGATGCCGACGTCGGCTCGATCCTGGCCTGGGGCTTCGCGCCCTGGACCGGCGGCCCGCTGTCGCTGATCGACCGGGTCGGCGTCGCCGCCTTCGTCGCCCAGTGCGATGTCTTCGCCCAGAAGTACGGCAAGCGTTACAGCCCGCCGCAGCTCCTGCGCGACATGGCCGCCAAGGGCGAGACCTTCTACCAGACCGCCAAGCTCGCGGCCGCCGCCGAGTAAGGTTGAGGCTTACGACTTGAGAAGGGCCGGCGGGGCAACCCGCCGGCCCTTTTCTTTTGCGATGCCCGGCGTGGCGAAAAAGTTTTGCACCGGCGTCGTGCGTCCTTCGAGACGGCCCTTCGGGCCTCCTCAGGATGAGGAGAATCTTTATGGCAAAAAGACTTTCCTCATCCTGAGGAGCCATGCGAAGCGTGGCGTCTCGAAGGACGCACCATGCCTCTCCAAACCTATCAGCTTTGCCGTTCACCGTGATAGTGATCAGACAATTGCAATTTATTCTTACTAGCAAACACCTACAGTCCCCCTGAATTTCCGCGCTGCGGCGGAAACCCTGGGGTTTGCAGATGAGTAGGTTCGGCTCGCGTCATGGGCGCCATGGCTTTTCCATTGTGGCGCTGCTCGTGGCGCTGGCCGCCGGCGATGGCGCCGCGGCGCAGGAGGCGGGCAGCGACGGCACCATCACGCTCGACACGGTGACCGTCGAAGGGCAGTCGCAGGCGGCCGATCCGGTCGGGCCGGGTGTGGGCTATGGGGCGGACACCAGCCGCGCCGGCACCAAGACCGATACGCCGATCCTGGAGGTGCCGCAGTCGATCCAGGTGCTGACGCGGCAGTTGATCGAGGATACGGGCGCGCGCTCGCTGACCGACATCCTGCGCCATGCCGCCGGCGTCATGCCGGGCGGCTACTACAATGGCTGGGACTATGTGCGTATCCGCGGCTTCGAGGCCGATACCTCGGTCTTTCTCGATGGCCTGGTCAACGACTACTACGTCGGGATCGCCACCGATCCGCTTTTGCTCGACCGGGTCGAGGTGGTGCGCGGTCCGGCCTCCACCCTCTATGGCGCAGGCTCCGCCGGCGGCATGGTGAACCTGGTCAGCAAGCGGCCGGTCCCTGAGAACTTCGCCACCGTGACGACGATGGCGGGGACCGAGGGCGACTATCAGGCGACGCTGGATGCCGGCCTGGTCCTGACCCCGGACGAGACGCTGTACGGGCGGCTGCTCATCCTGCTCGGCTCGGAAGATACGTTCATCGAGCATGTCGATCCCTCGAAGCGGATCGTCGTCGCGCCCTCGCTGACCTGGAAGCCGAACGCGCAGACCAGCCTGACACTGCTTGCCCGCTATTCGGAAAACTGGGACCGGGCGGCGCCCACGCTGCCGGCGCGGGGCACCGTGCTGCCCAATGCCAACGGCAAGCTGCCGCTCGACAGGTTCCTGGGCGAGCCGGACTATCCCGGCAAGCTGAACCTGGAGAGCCAGCGCCTCGGCTACGAATTCCGCCACGAGTTCGATGAGACCTTTGCCGTGCGCCAGAACCTGCGCATGAGCTGGTTCGACTCCAAGTGGAGCAACATCATCTATCCAGGTTTTCTCGCCGCCGACGATCGTACCCTGATGCGCTTCTATTACTCGCAGCGGGACAAGTGGACGGTCTTCAGCATCGACACAGCAGCCGAAGCGCGGTTCTCGACCGGCTCGTTGCAGCATTTCGTGGCCGTTGGCGTCGACTACAGCGCCTATGACGACGAAAACGATGCATCCGATTTCAGCGTCTTCGACTTCATCGATATCTTCGACCCGGATTACGGCCAACCGTCGCCGGCGCAGCCGCTGACCGTACATACGCAGGCGGATTCGCGTGCCTTGGGCTTCTATGTCCAGGATCAAGTCAAGATCGGCAGCGACGTGACGGTGACGCTCGGCGGCCGTTTCGATCGCGCAAAGACCAGTTCCGACGGGCCAAGCGGCCACGCGGAGAGCGAAGACGACAAGTTCAGCCCCAAGGCCGGCATCACCTGGGAATTCCAGCCGGGCTTCGCGGCCTATGCCACTTACAGCGAGTCTTTCCGGCCACAGCCGGGAAGAAGCACGGCAAGCGGTGGAAATGTCGAGCCCGAGACCGGGGTCAACTACGAGATCGGCCTCAAGGCCGACAGCGAGGATGGAACCTTGGGCGGGACGCTTGCCCTCTTCGACATAACCCGGCAGAACGTTGCATCGTCGACCGGGTTTCCCAATGTCTACGCCGTCTCGGGCGAGCAGCGCAGCCGTGGCGTCGAGCTCGACGCCCGCTGGTCGCCGGCACCGGGGCTCGACCTGACCGCCGCCTACACCTACACCCATATCAGGGTGACGGAGGGCGACAACGACGGTGCCACGCCCCGGAATGTCCCGGCTCACATGTACAGTGCCTGGGCGCACTACCGCCTTCAGGACGGGCCGCTCGAAGGCTTCGGTTTTGGCGCCGGCGTCAGCCACTACACCAAGCAGCAGGGTGACGACGGCAATAGCTTCACCCTGCCGGCCTATACGCTGGTCGATGCCACGCTATCCTATGAGCAAGGCCCGTACCGTGCCCAGCTCAACGTGAGCAACCTGTTCGACGAGGAATATTACGTCGGCTCCTACAGCGACTTCTACGTCCTGCCGGGCGCCCCGACCGAGGCGCGCCTGACCCTGGGCTATACCTTCTGACCCGGTTGTTTCCCCGTTTGCCGAACGGGCGGACCTGGACGATCATCGCCCAAGGTGAGGAGGTCCAGGTCCATGGAACGCAGCTATGCGCGCGCCCTGCTGCTGGCGGGGTTGACCCTGATGGGGGCGGGATTTCTTGCCTTTGCCCTGTTCGAGGCGCTGTTGCCGCTGCTCGGCACGGCCCTGGCGGCGGCGGTGACCGGCATCCTCTGCCTGGTGCCGGTGCTGGCCATCGCCCTGCGCGAGCGCAAGGCGCCGCCCTCCGTGGCGGCTTCGGCCGCCAGCTCGGCGGTGGCCGCCACCTCGGTGCTCGAGGGCTTTGCCGGCCTCCTCGATCCCGCCAAGCGGCGGAAGTAGGCCTCAGCGTTCAGCCCGGCCACGCCGCCGTCTGGCCCGCCATCAGCGCGCGGATCTCGTCGGGGACCTCGATTGCCTTGCGGGCCTGCATGTCGAAATAGACCGCGACGATTTCGACGGTGGCGAGCGGGGTGCCGCTCGCCTCGTCGAACAGCCAGTGGAACAGGCGCAGGGTGCGGCCCACGATGCCGCTGGAGCCCGAGCGCAGGACGACGATGTCGCCCGGCCTGGACGGGGCCAGCCAGCGCACCTTGTAGTCCAGCGCGGCCGAGCCGATGTGGCGCGCGCGCAGCGCCTCGGCCGAGATCGCGTCGCTGGCGATCAGATGGCCCACGGCCTGCGACAGGCGCGAGATATAGGCCTGGCGGGTCAACAGCCCACCGGCGGCCAGGTCGCCGGGCCGCACGAGGCTGACCAGCGTTTCCTTGAGGCCGAAATCCGCCGCCGCCCGGCCGGACACGCCGCCCGCCGGCCCGGGCAGTTCCGGCTGGGCCGGCGCGTTCACGGCATTGGGTGCCACCAGCAGCGCCGCGGCCGCGTCGAGCACGCCGGCGGGCAGGGGGCACAGGGCACCGGTTTGGGCATCGGCCCCGCCCATGACGGTATCGAGTACCGCCGCCAGGGTGTCGCTGGCCGACTGGTACATCTCGTGGCGCAGGCGGATGGTGCCGGCCGCCCGGTCGAGGCCGATCACGGCGGTCTGGGTGTGCAGCACGGCGCCGGATCGGCTCTCGCGCTTGAACACGATCTGGTCGGTCAGGGGGCGCGGGGCGATGGCGCTGGCCAGGGGCAGGCCCAGGCGGGTCATCATGACGGCCTGGGATTCGTCGAACTTGCGGCCGTAGAACTGGACGTTCATATGACCCATCTGGTCGCATTCCCAGGCATCGGTCGCACCGCGCCAGGTCGTCTGGAAACCGGGCTTGCTCAAAAGCTGCTCCCTCTACTCGACCAGTGATTCATCGCCTGAGCTTATCGCCCTTTGCCGGCAACCGGGCAATGTTGTCGTCGCCGCATCCGACGGGGTGTTGCGTGCCGGTGGGTCGGTAGCTTTCCCACCAAAGGGGATTGCGGGTGATTTTGCCTTTTCCCTCACAGGCGGTACCGTGGCAAAGCATGGCCGACGCGACGAGGGGGAGATCTCATGCCCGACCTGATTCTGCATCACTACGCGCTTTCGCCCTTCTCGGCGAAGGTTCGCGCCATGCTCGGGTCCGCGCAGCTTTCCTGGCGCTCGGCTGTAACACGCGAATTCCCGCCCCGCCCGGTCCTGGCGCAGCTTGCCGGCGGATACCGGCGGATCCCCGTCGCGCAGATCGGCGCCGACATCTTCTGCGATTCCAAGGTCATTGCCGAAGAGATCGCAGCGCTGTCCGGCCATGCCGCCCTCTCGCTCGAGCATTGCAGCGACGAGGTGCGGGCCTATGCCCGGGAGGTCGACCTCAAGATCTTCCTCGCCTGCATGATGTCGGCGGGGGGCGCCAGCCTCCTGCGGACCATGGGATCGTCCATGAACCCGTTCGACCTCCTGCGCGCCCTGTGGGACCGGGTGCAGATCGGGCGCAAATCCTCGGTGAAGCTCGGGGACCTGGGCAGGCCGCGCCAGCGGGTGCTGGCGCATCTGGCCGGGGTCGAACAGCGCCTGCGCCAGCACCCGTTCCTGTTCGGTGCCGAGCCGAACCACGCGGATTTTTCGACCTATCACAGCCTGTGGTTCATGCGCGACCTCGGGGCCTCGTCGCTCATCGACCCGTTCCCCGAAACCATCGCCTGGATGGAGCGGATCAAGGCCTTCGGCGAAGGACAGCGCGAGGAGATTTCGCCCGACGAGACCCTGGCGGTGGCCAAGGGCGCATCGCCCAGGCCGATCCTGGACGAGCACCGCGCCGATCCGTCGATCGGCCGGCCGGTTCGCATCGGCCCGGCGGATTATGCGCAGGGTCGGACCGCGGGCACGCTGGTCGGGGCGACGGCATCGCGCTGGATCCTGGCCCGCGAGCCGGCCGGGCTGGGCACGCTCCACGTCCATTTCCCGCGCACCGGCTATGAGCTGTTGCCGGCCTAGCCGGGTCAAAGGCCGATGAGGCGCGGCAGCGCGCCCATGTCGTCGAAGGTTTCCGCCCCGGCGGCGGCCAGCAGGGCGGCATCGGTATCGCGGGCAAAGCCCAGGGCACGCATGCCGGCGGCAACCGCGCCGGTGACGCCGGGCACGCTGTCCTCGACCACGACGGTCGCCTCGGGCGCCAGACCCATGCGCCGCGCCGCCAGCAGGAAGAGATCGGGGGCCGGCTTGCCCCGCGCCACCTGCACGGCCGAAAACAGCCGGTCGCCGAACAGCGGGCGCAGGCCGGTCAGGCCCAGGGTCAGTTCCATCTTGTCGGGCGAGCCCGAGGAGGCGACACAGGTGGCGATGCCCGCCGCCAAGATCCGCTCGATCGCCGCGCGCACGCCGGGGATGGCCTGAAGCTCTGCCCGGAAACAGGCATAGGTCTTGGCCTGGAGGGCGGCCAGCCAGCCTGCGGGCAGGGGCCGGCCGGTCATCGCCTCGATCCGGGCCATGACCGATGTCATCGACAGGCCGACGAACTGTGCCCGGCTGCCCGCCTCGTCCATGGGCAGCCCCAAGGCCGTGACCGCCTCGCCCAGGCAACGGTTGGCCGGGCCTTCGGAATCGACCAGCACGCCGTCGCAATCGAAAATCACCAGGGACGGCCGCAATGCGTTACCTCCAGGAAGTTCTCGTTGCAGCGGCATGGTGCGTCCTTCGAGACGGCCCTCCGGGCCTCCTCAGGATGAGGACGTTCTTTGTGGCAGAAAAGTCCTCCTCATCCTGAGGAGCCCCCGCAGGGGGCGTCTCGAAGGACGCAACGCCCGTTGTCCGGGGGCTGACTTATCACAACCCCAACTGCCGCGCGGCCAGGTCGCGCATGATTTCTTCCGAGCCGCCGCCGATCGCGTTCACCCGCACCTCGCGATAGATGCGCTCGGTCTTGGTGCCGCGCATGTAACCGGCGCCGCCCAGGATCTGCATGGCCTCGCGGGCGCAGAATTCCATGGTCAGGGTCGCCTGGTTCTTCAGCATGCAGATCTCGGCGATCGGCGCATCGCCCTGGTCGACCCGCCAGGCCAGGTTCTCCAGCATGCACTTCGTCGCCTCGATGCGCATGGCCATGTCGACGATCTTGTGCCGGATCACCTGGTGATCGGCCAGGCGCTTGCCGAAGGTGGTGCGCTGGCGCGCCCAGGCGATGGCCTCTTCCAGGGCCACCCGCGCGAAGGCGTTGGCGCCGGCGGCCAGGCCGATGCGCTCGCCGTTGAAATTGCGCACGATGCCGAGGAAGCCGGCGTTCTCCGGCCCCACCAGGTTCTCCGCCGGGACCTCGACATTGTCGAAATAGATCGCGGCGGTGTCCGACATCCACCAGCCCATCTTTTTGAGCGGCGTGCGGGTGATGCCGGCGCGGTCCATCTCGATCAGCAACAGCGAGATGCCGCCAAAGCCCTTGCCGCCGGTGCGCACCGCGGTGGTGAGATAGTCGCAGCGCATGCCTGACGTGATGAAGATCTTCGAGCCGTTGACGATGTACCTGTCGCCCTCGCGCCGCGCCGTGGTCTGCAGGTTGGCGACGTCCGAGCCGCCCGAGGGTTCGGTGATGCCAAGCGCGGAGATCTTCTCGCCCGCCATGATCCCGGGCAGCACGCGCGCCTTCAATTCGTCGGAGCCCAGGGCCGCGATCGGCGGCGCGCCGATGCCATGGGTCATCAGGCCGGCGATCAGGCCGCCTGCCCCGGCGCGGGCCAGTTCCTCGGTCGCGACGATCGAATGGAAGATGTCGGTGCCCTCGATGCCGCCGTATTCCTCCGGGAAGCCCATGCGCAGCAGGCCGATCTCCGAGGCCTTTTTATAGAGCTCGCGCGGGAAGGTGCCGGCTTCATCCCATTCGTCGACGAAGGGGGCGACATGCTCGTCCACCCACCGGCGCAACTGGGCGCGGTAGGTGTGATGCTCTTCCTTGAAATAGGGGCTGGGCACCGGCTTCAGCAGCGGGTCGAACAGGGACATGTCGGTCATGGTCTCTCCTCCATCGGCCTTGCCGACGCTTATCATTTTGGCCCAGGGTGCCCTGGGTGGCGGGGGTCTGCAAGCACCCCGCCGAGACGCCAGGATGACGCGACGGTGACGGGTCTGTGACCGCCGTCACCGCGCCGGAATTGTGAACCATGTCACAGTGGCGACAGGTCACGAATCGCCATGTCGCCGCCCGTATTCAGGGGAAAATCATGCGTTGCCTTGCCTTGTTCGTCGTCGCCGTCCTGCCCTTCACGTTCCGCACCGAGCGGGCGGATGCGGCCGCGGACAGCCAGATGGTGCCCAAGGTCGACTACAGCGCCACCTACACGATCGAGCCCGATGGCGAGACCATGACCATGGCCCATCACGACGGCATCATCCGCCTGGAAATGGGCGCGGCCGGCGAGGCGATCGCCATCCTGCTGGAGCCGTTGGCGCACCGCGCGATCATGCTGATGCAGGGCATGGCGATCGAGCTCGACACCCGCCAGGGCAGCCCCGGCATCTCGGCCAAGCCCGGCGTCGGTCCCGGCGATGTCCTGGGCGGTTCCCGCATCGACCCGACCCCGCTGGGGAGCAAGACCATCGCCGGCCTCACCTGCGTGGTCTATGACGCCATCTGCAACGCCGGCGGCGAAGAGGTCCATTCCAGGGTCTGCCTGACGCCCGACAATGTGATGCTCGAATCCGTTTCGACGGACCCGGGCAAGCCCTTCACCATGACCGCGACCCAGGTTTCGATCGCCCCGCAAGACCCCGCGCGCTTCAGCCCTCCCGCCGGTGTCCAGGTGATGAGCATGGATCAGATGATGCAGGGGATGGGGGAATGCCCGGTTTGCCGGTCAGGTGAGGGAACCGGCACCCGCCCCGGCGATTTATCACCGAGGGGCGGTCGTGGCAGTATCGGCGCTCGCTCAGGAGGATCCGCCATGAGTCGCCTTGCCACCCTCGCCGCAACGACCGCGCTTTGCGCCCTGGCCGCCTTGCCCGCCGCGGCCGATCCGCTGCCCCTGCCCAAGGTCGACTATGCCGCCACCTACACCGTGACGCCGGGCGGGCAGACCATGCAACTGGCCCATCACCAGGGCTTGATGCGCATGGACATGACCGAGCGGGGCCAGCCCATGACCGGATTCATGAACCTGCACACCAACCGGATGTTCGTGCTGCTGCAATCGCCGATGCTCATGGCCTTCGAGATGGACATGTCCCAGCCCATCCCCGGCGCCCCGGGGGCGGCCGGCGGCATGAGCCCGCAGAAGATGATGACCGAGGCCGACGTGACCCTGACCCGGATCGGCACCAGGACCATTGCCGGGGTCGGCTGCACCTTCTATGACGCGATCGGCACCCTGGGCAAGGACCGGGTCGATGCCAAGGTCTGCCTGACCCCCGACAATGTGCTGCTCTATTCCGAGACCGTCGACCAGGGCAAGACCTATGTGGTCACAGCCACCCGTGTCTCGCTCACCCCGCAGGACCCCGGCCGCTTCCAGGTGCCGGCCGGTGTCCCGATCATGCCGGCGGAGCAGATGATGCAGGGACTGGGCGGGATAGGCGGGCTGGGCGGCCTCCGCATCCCGGGGCTGAACTAGGCAGCCGTTCCGCCGCATCGCGCCTTGGTGCAACATGGTGCGTCCTTCGAGACGCCACGTGCCGTGGCTCCTCAGGATGAGGTAAGTCTTTTTGCCACAAAGATTCTCCTCATCCTGAGGAGGCCCAAAGGGCCGTCTCGAAGGACGCAGGGTGTTCCTGCCGGCGCCCTAGCGCGGATCGAAGCTGTTCTGCCCGCCCGACGAGGTGACCTTGCCCTTCCTGCCGATGGCTTCGCCGTCGAGCAGCCAGTCCAGCACCTCGCGGTCGCCCGGCGTGTTGGCGGCGAAGCGGCTGCCGTCTTCCAGGCGGCCGATGACGATGCCCAGATAAGGCTCGCCGTCGCGGCCGTGGACCACCGTGTAGGTCTCGATCTTGGCGTTGCCGTTGGCCTCCTCGACGATCACCGGCTTGGGATCGGCGTCGATCTCGGCCTGGTAGGTCTTGGGATCCTTGCGCTCGAACGCCTTCATCGGCGGCTCGGTCGAATAGATTCCGGCCGCATGCTTGGTGATGTACCAGCCGTTGGCGGTGACCAGGCCGTATTTGCCCGGGTTGGCGCGCAGGCACCGGGCCATCTCCGCGATCGAATGCATGACGTAATTGTTCCCGGCGCCGCCGAAATAGGGCAGGCCGCCGGTCACGGTCAGCGGCTTCTCGTCGACTTCGGGCAGGGCCAGTTCCTGCTTGGCGATCTGCACCGCCGAGGGGAAGCAGGAATAGATGTCGAAGAAGTCGATATCGGCCACGGTCTTGCCGGCCATGGCAAAGGTCTCGCGGCCCACGGTGCGGATGGCGGGCGAGGAGTGGTAGTTCACCCGTTCCAGCACGTACCAGTGATCCTTGGCATCGGCGCAACCATGCAGGTACACCCAGTTGGCTTCGGGCACGCCCAGGCGCCGGGCCTGCGCGACCGAGGTCATGATGACCGCGGCCGACTGGTCGACCTCGATGATCGAATTGACCAGCTTGGTATAGGGATAGCCGACGAAGCGGTTCTTGGCGCTGGGCGTGGTCAGTTCCGCCGCGCTGCGCTCGATCGGGAACCAGGCCAGCGGGTTGGCGGCGGCGACCTTGGTGAAGGGCGCGAACAATTCGCCGATCTTGACCAGGTGGGCCTTCTGGCTGCGCCCGCGCTTGGCCCGGATCGCGTTCTCGAACATCGGGTAGACGTTGACCGGCGGGAACATGCTGTGGGCCAGTTCCGTGGGCAGGGAGCCATTGCGGTCCTCCTCCGTCAGGGTGACCGTGCCGAAGGGGATGGAAACGCCACTACGCTGGGCCTTGGTGATGGTCGCCAGGACTTCCACACCGGTCAACAGGGCCAGGCGGCATTCGCCCTTGGCGATCCTTTCCGCCGTCTCGTTGACCAGCATCTGGGGCGAGTTGCCGCCGACCGAGGTCAGGTGCTTGTCGGCCGGGTGAGCGCCCAGCGCCTCGGCCAGGGTGGCGACGGGATCGTCGAAGTGACCTGAGAGGAAACGCACCACGCCCAGGCGGTCGATCTCGGCCAAGCCCGCCGCGCCGATGCCGGCATCCTCGGCCGCCAGGCGCGCCGCCTCGGCCATCATCGCGATGGGGCCGCGCGCCACCAGCGGGTCGACATCCTTCTGGGTAACCTGGCCGGTGCCGATCAGCACCGGTGTAAACTCGTCGGACATTACTCTCTCCCCTGATTTTCTATTGCCGTCATCCCGGCGAAGGCCGGGATCCACCGATGGGGAGCACTGGAGCAGACCCGTATTGCCACGCCAGTGGATCCCGGCCTTCGCCGGGATGACGAATTCGAGCTGGTTACATCAGTTCCGAAATCGGCGCCTCGGTGCGGTCGTAGCCGGCGTCGGGCGTGATCACCAGCCATTGGCCGTCGGCGCGATCCTCCAGCCAGGGCTGGACCATCACCGGCGGGTTGGCCCGCGCGCGTGCCACCGCGTCGGCCACCGTGTTGTCCCGCGCCAGGATCGAGAGGTTCATGCGGGTCGGGAAAATCACCGAGCGCTTGCCGCTGATGCCGTCCGCGATCGCCTGGCCCGGGTTGATCCAGATGCTGTCGACCGTCTCGCCGCCGTCGTGCAGGGCCAGTTGATCGGCCGGCGCCGTGGCCAGGAAGAAGTGGGTGTCGAAACGCTTGGGCATGAAGCTGGGCGTTACCCAATGGGAATAGCGGGTGAGGCGGTCGAGGGCCAGGGTCAGGTCCTCGGCCGCGAGCATCTCCTGGATGCCGATCTCGCCCTTGGCCATGGGACCCCGCCAGCGCGCCTCGATCTGCGCTAGGCGGGCGGCATCGACCAGGGAGTCGCTGCCCTTGGGGCCCGCCAGCAGCACGCCGCATTCCTCGAAGGCTTCGCGGATGGTGGCAACCGCGAAGGGGATCAGCTCGGGCGTCAGGTCCGGGGTGGGCGAGAGATGGGCCGCCACGCCGGGATCGCTGTCGCGTTTGTCGACCTTGCCGCCGGGAAACACCAGGGCCCCGGCGGCAAAATCGATCTGATGGTGCCGCTGGACCATGAAGACCTCCAGCCCCGCTGCGCCATCGCGCAGCAGGAGCACGGTGGCGGCGGGAAGCAGCCGGTCGTTGGCACCGCTCATGGCATCAATCCTTGATCACGGCTTTGCCGTTGTTGATGGCGATCACGTCACGCTCCACCACGCGGGTGCGGAACGAGATCACGTTGCCGTCCTGCCACATCTGGGTCTCCAGCGTCTCGCCCGGGAACACGGGGGCCGAGAAGCGGGCATTGAACTCGACGATACGCGAGGGATCCCAGCCGCAGTAGGCCTCGGTGACGGCGCGGCAGGCATTGCCATAGGTTGCCAGGCCGTGGAGGATCGGCCGGGGGAAGCCCGCCATCTCGGCAAAGCCGGGATCGGCGTGCAGCGGGTTGCGATCGCCCGAAAGGCGATAGATCAGCGCCTGCGACGGCAGGGTCTTGTAGGCGACCGCCGTCTCGTGCGCCCGCTCGGGCAGCTTGTGCGGCTCGGGCCCGCCGCCGGCCGGGCCGCCGAAGCCGCCGTCGCCGCGGGCAAAGATGGTCATGCCGATGGTGATCAGCTTGATCCCCGTCGCCTTGTCGCGGATCTCGGTTTCCAGCAGGATGATGGCGCCCTTGCCGGCACCCTTGTCGTAACAGCCGGTGACCTTGCCCGTGCATTCGATCTCGCCCTCGTAGGGCAGGGGGTTGTGCACCACCAGGCGTTCCTCACCGTGCACGACCATGATGAAGTTCACGCCCGAATTGGCCAGGATCGTGTTGTCCCAGGCGACCACGGTGGCCTGCGAGGGCAGGACCTTGAGGCCGTTCTCGTAGACGAAGGGAAGTTCGTCCCGGTTCATCGGGTCGAGGCCCAGCCCCACGCCCAGGGCATAGAGCATGGTCTCGCGGTCGGTGTATTTGACGGTCCAGGGGCCGGACGTCATCCCATGATCTGCTCGTGGTCGATGGCCATGATCTCTCTCCTCGTTGCTTTTGTTATCGGGTCATTGGGTCAACAGGCGCCCGGTACGATGGGGCAGGGGGACCGGCCCGGCCACCTTGGCCGCCGGCAGGCCCGGCCGCGCCAGGGCATGGCCGGCGCGGGCGAACAGAATGCCGCTGGCCCGGCTGACCAGCGGGGTGCGGGCGCCGGTGGCGGGGTTCAGGATCTCGGCCACCAGGTCGCCCGCCGCGACCGTGGCACCGGCCGCCTGCTTGAACAGCAGCACGCCGCCGTGCGGGCATTCGATGATGTCGGTGCCGTCCAGCGGGGTGGCGGCGCACAGGGCCTTGGGCAGCGGGCCGGGGTCGGCATCGATCAGGCCGCGCCGGCCCAGAAAGCGGAACAGGGCGGCGGCATCGGCGCTCGCCAGGTCGTCGCTCACGTCCCGGTCGCCGCGCAGCTCGACCGTGGCCGACAGGCAGGCGGCGGGAATCGCGGCCTTAGGGAAGCGCTTGGCCAGTTGCCACCAGATGCCGCCCACCGCCTCGTCGAAGGGTTCGCCGCCCGAGACCTCGGCGGTCAGCACCGCCTGGGCCTGCAACTCGGCCGCCAGGTCGGCGGCGCCGGGCCACAGGGCGGTGCCCAGATAGAGGTGCATCACCGCTTCATCGTCGCAATGCAGGTCCAGGGCATAATCGGCATCGACGCTCAGCCGCATCAATTCCAGGCGCAGGTGGTCGACCTCGCTCCTGGGGTTGATGGCGGCCAGCAGGCGGTTCGCCTCGGCCCGGATCAGGGCGACATTGGCGCCGGCGTCGGGCCCCAGCCTGTCCGACAGGGCATCGCCGATCGGCGCGGCCAGATCGGGATACAGCCGGTTGAAATTGCCCAGAGAGTCGAATTCGTAGCGGCCGGCGTGCTTGCCGAACAGGTATTGCGACAGGCCGATGGGATTGGCGTAGGGCACCAGGATGATGTCGCCGGTGATCCGGCCCGCCGCCGCGGCCTGATCCAGCAGGGCCAGCAGGTGCTGCATGACCACCAGGCCGGGCAGTTCATCGGCGTGCAGCCCGGTCTGGAGATAGGCCTTGGGGCCGCGGCCCGGCGAGCCATAGCGATGGACGGTGATCTGGCGCGCGGTGCCGGGGCTGGACGACATCAGCGGGATGATCTCGGTCTGCCGCGCCTGCACGTCGTCTCTCCCACTGCCGTTAACGTCAGCCTTCGTGCAACGCTGCATAGGGCATGTCAAGCCGGGTGGGCAGGACGTCGCGTCACTCTAGGGTCAGGACATCGATCACCGGCGGGTTCAGGAAGCGCAGGGGCAGGCCCGTCTCGCCTAACCCTGAGGTGACATAGACCGGCAGCCCCTGCCAATCGACCAGACCACGGTCGAAGGGCGGGTGCGCGGGGATCATCCGGCGGTAGAGGAAGGGCAGGCGCACCTGCCCGCCATGGGTATGACCGGCCAGCAGCAGGGCTGCCGTGCCGGCCGGCACATCCATCGCGGTGTCGGGATTGTGGGTCAGCAGGACGATCGGCCGGTCGTGGGGCAGGGTGGCGACGAAGCTTGGCGAATCCTTGCCTGCCCAGCGGTCGCCCAGGCCCACCAGGGTGATGCCGCCCACGGGCACCGCCTTGCCCTCGATCACGGTGACGCCGTAGCGGGCCAGCACCCGGCGCAGTTCCTCGCCCAGGGGCGGCCCCGGCCGCTGCTCGTCATGATTGCCCAGGACGGCATAGGTGGGGTGCCTGAGCCGGGCCAGGGGGGCGAAGAGGTAGTCGAGCGGTTCGGCGGGTTCGCCCGTCAGGTCGCCCGCGATCAGCACGGCATCGACATCGAGCGCGTTCAGCCTGTCGACCACCCGGTCGAGGAAGACACGGCCCTTGAAGACGCCGAGGTGGATGTCGGAAATCAGGGCAAGGCGGGCTTTGCCGCCGACCGCGATGGTCGCCTCGCGCGTGATGATCCAGTTGGGCTCGATGAAGCGGGTCCACAGCCCCAGGAGCAGGACTGCCAGCACCAGGCCGGTCCACAGGCCCGGGCGCCGGATGACCCCGGCCAGGGCCAGCAGGCTGAACGGAATAAGCGCGAAACTGCCCCAATAGACGATCATCGGATACCCCCGGCGTGACGCCGAAGGTATGACCGTCCCGCGCGGCTTTTGCATGGCGGCGCGTGTCCGCCCCATTGTCTTGTGTTGGAGATTTGGTGCAGGTGCATCCCTCACACCCCGTCGTGATCCCCGCGAAGGCGGGGATCCACCGTCGGGGAACACTGGGGCAGACCCGTATCGCCACTGCCGTGGATCCCCGCCTTCGCGGGGATGACGAGTGAGTAATCGGCACAAGCATGACAAGTCCTTGAGAATGTGGTGGGTTCTTGCCCAATAAGGGGAGGAAGCCTGTTGTTTACCCGCCTGCTGATCGCCAATCGCGGCGAGATCGCCATCCGCATCGCCCGGGCCGCCGCCGGGCTCGACATCGCCACCGTCGCCGTTCATGGCGAGGATGACGCGGCGTCATTGCATGTAACCGCGGCCGATGAATCCCGGGTGCTGGGCGGGCGCGGCGTCGCGCCCTATCTCGACGGCGCACAGATCATCGCGGTGGCCCAGGCGGCGGGTTGCGACGCCATCCACCCCGGCTATGGCTTCCTGGCCGAGAATGCAGGGTTCGCCCGCGATTGTGCGGCAGCCGGGATCACGTTCGTCGGCCCCCGGCCCGACCTGCTCGATCTGTTCGGCGACAAGGCCGCCGCCCGGCGCTTTGCCGTGACCGCGGGCGTGCCGGTGGCGGAAGGCACGGCCGGGGCGGTGGACCTGGCCGGCGCCCAGGCCTTCCTGGCCGGCCTGGGCGACGGCGCGCGGGTGATGGTGAAAGCCGTGGCCGGCGGCGGCGGGCGCGGCATGCGCGTGGTCGAGCGGGCCGAGGATCTGGCGCAGGCCTTCACCCGTTGCGAATCCGAGGCCCGCGCCGCCTTCGGCAACGGCGCCCTCATCGTCGAGCGCTTCATCCCCGCCGCCCGTCATATCGAGGTGCAGATCCTGGGCGACGGGACGGGCCAGGTGGCCCATCTGTTCGAGCGCGATTGCAGCCTGCAACGCCGCCACCAGAAACTGGTCGAGATCGCCCCGGCGCCCGGCCTGGACGCGGGCCTGCGCCGGCGCATCATCGAGGCGGCGCTGACGCTTGGCCGGGCCGCCCGCTACGACAACATCGGCACGGTCGAATTCCTGGTCGACGGCGATGCTTTCTTCTTCATCGAAGCCAACCCACGCCTGCAGGTGGAGCACACGGTGACCGAGATGGTCACGGGCGCGGATATCGTCGCGACGCAGATCCGCCTGGCCGCCGGGGCCGGCCTCGACGCGCTGGGCCTGGATACTGTGGCGGCGCGCGGCCAGGCGATGGAACTGCGCATCAACCTCGAAGCCATCGCCCCCAATGGCGAGGCGCGGCCTTCGGGCGGCACGCTCAGCGTGTTCGAGATGGCGTCAGGCCCGGGTATTCGTGTCGATGCCTGCGGCTATGCCGGTTACACCACCAATCCCAGCTTCGATCCCTTGATCGCCAAGCTGATCGTCCAGACGCCCAAGGCGGATTTCCCCGCCCTGGTGAAGGCGGCGGCGAAGGCCCTGGGCCAGAGCCGGATCGAGGGTGTCGCCAGCAACCTGGCCTTCCTCGAACATCTGCTGGGCGAGGGCGACATCGCCGCCGTCCGCTTCGACAATCGCTGGGTGGAACGGGTGGCGCCGCGCCTGGCGGCAGCCGGCGCCGCGCGGGCCAACCGCTTCTTCCCCGCGGCCCCGGTGGCAGCCAAAGGCCCGGCCGCGATCGATGCGCCGGACGGCACCGTGCCGGTTCCAGCCCCCCTGTCGGGCAAGGTGGTGGTGATCGAGGTGGCGCCGGGCGATGCCATCGCCGCCGGCCAGCCCATCGCCGTGCTGGAAGCCATGAAGATGGAGCATGTGGTGAAGGCGCCCGTCGCCGGCATCGTCCGCGCCATCGGGCCGCAGGTGGGCGACGTGGTGTTCGAGGACAGCGCGCTGCTGTTCATCGAACCCGGCGACGTGGCGGCCGATGCCGCCAGCCAGCAAGGCGCGATCGATCCCGATTACATCCGGCCGGACCTGGCCGAGGTGATCGCCCGTCATGGCCTTACCCTGGACGAGAACCGGCCCAAGGCGGTCGCCCGCCGCCGCGCCACGGGCCAGCGCACGGCGCGCGAGAATGTGACCGACCTGGTCGATCCCGGCAGCTTTATCGAATACGGCGCCCTGCTGCTGGCGGCCCAGCGCCGCCGCCGCGGCCTCGACGACCTGCTCACCGCCAGCCCGGCCGACGGCCTGCTGACCGGCATCGGGTCGGTCAACGGCGCCCTGTTCGACGAGGCTGCCAGCCGCACCATGGTGATCGCCTATGATTACACCGTGTTCGCCGGCACCCAGGGCATGCTGAACCACAAGAAGACCGACCGCATGCTGCATCTGGCGGCCGACCAGCGCCTGCCCATTGTGCTGTTTGCCGAGGGCGGCGGCGGGCGCCCCGGCGATACCGATTTCGTCGGCGTCGCCGGCCTCGACGTGCCGACCTTCGCCGCCTACGCCAAGCTCTCGGGTCTGGTCCCGCGCATCGGCATCGTCTCGGGCTTCTGCTTTGCCGGCAATGCCGCGCTGCTCGGCTGTTCCGATCTTGTCGTGGCCTGCGAGAACGCTTCCTTCGGCATGGCCGGCCCGGCGATGATCGAGGGCGGGGGCTTAGGGATCTACAAGCCTGAGGAGGTCGGCCCGGTCGCCATGCAATGGGCCAACGGCAACATCGATGTGCTGGTGGCGGACGAGGCGCAAGCGGTCGCCGTGACCAAGCGCCTGCTGGGGTACTTCCAGGGCCCACTTAGGGACTGGTCGGCGCCCGACCAGCGTGCCCTGCGCCACGCCGTGCCGGAAAACCGCCTGCGCGTCTACGACATCCGCAAGGTGATCGAGGGCTTGGCGGATGTGGGCTCCGTCAGCGAACTGCGCGGCGGCTTCGGCCGCGGCATGGTGACGGCGCTGATCCGCCTGGAAGGCCGCCCCTTCGGCCTGATCGCCAACGATCCCACGCACCTGGGCGGCGCCATCGACGCCCCGGCGTCGGAAAAGGCCGCCCGCTTCCTCCAGCTGTGCGACGCCTATGATCTCCCGGTGGTCAGCCTGGTGGACACGCCGGGCTTCATGGTCGGCCCCGATTGCGAGGCGACCGCCATGGTGCGGCGCTGCTCGCGCCTGTTCGTCGCCGGGGCCAACATGGACGTGCCGGTCTTCGCCGTGGTCTTGCGCAAGGGCTACGGCCTGGGTGCCATGGCCATGACCGGCGGCGGCTTTCACGAAAGCATCTTCACCGTGGCCTGGCCCTCGGGCGAATTCGGCGGCATGGGCCTGGAAGGCGCGGTGCGCCTGGGCTTCGCCCGCGAACTCGCCGCCGTCGCCGATCCCGCCGAACGCCAGGCCCTCTACGAGAAACTGGTGGCCCAGCAATATGCCAACGGCAAAGGCATCAACATGGCCTCCTTCGCCGAAATCGACGACGTGATCGACCCGGCGGAGACCCGGCACTGGATCATGCGGGCGCTGAAGGCACTGCCGCCGAAGACGCCGCGGGCGGGGAAGAAGCGGAATTTCGTGGATACGTGGTGAAGCCGTGATCACAAGGTGCAGGGCGCGCTATTCGCCGTTGATGGCGTAGACCTTGGAGCCCATCAGGATGTAGTGCGCGCCGCTTTCCTTCACCGAGAAGGTGCCGCCGCGACCCATGTCGTAATTGAGGCCGCTCAGCCAGCGGACCCGCTGTTCGGCGGGCTCGTACCGGTATTCGCCCTGGCTTTTGAGCGAATTGTCGAACTCGCGCACTTCGTAGCGTCCGCCGTCGAGCAGGATGAGGTCGTAGACGTAGGAGGCCGTCGTCAACTGCACGAGATAGACCTTGTAGCGGCCGGTCCTGGGGCCTTCCTCGGCCCTGGCCGCGCCGAAGGCCACCATCGCCAGCAGGACCGCGGCCACCGCAACCGCGCGCACCAGTGCCGAGCGCAACATGGCTTCTCCTTTGCCGAACCTCTTCGAGGGCCTCGGGTCTCAGGCGTAGGGTGGTCGTAAGCGGAACCTGGCGCTGCCGAGTATGGCATTCCGCCGGGCGCAGGCAAGCCTCCTCACCCCACCCGCCTTGCCAAAAACCTTGCCAGCGGCGGCCCGGCCAGCAGCACCAGCAGGAAGCGGGCGACCTGCAGGGCCATGACGAAGGACAGGTCGACATTGCTGGAGGCGGCGATCACGGCGACCGAATCCATGCCGCCGGGGCTGGTCGCGAGATAGGCGGTCAGGGGATCAATGCCCATCACCCGGTGCAGCAGATAGGCGAGGCCGCCGCAGAAGGCCATCAGTGCCAGGATCGAGGCGACGATCTGGGGCAGGGCGCGGGAGGCATGGCGCAACAGCGGCAGGGTGAAGCCCAGGCCGATGTTCCAGCCCAGCAGGGCGTAACTCATCGCGAGCAGCCAGGGCGGCAGGAAGATGGTGATCAGGCCCAGGGCGTTGAGCACCGAGCCGATCGCCAGGGGCACCAGCATGGCGCCCGCCGGGATCTTCAGCGCGCGGCCCAGCGCCCCGCCCGCCAGGGCGAGCATGATGGTCTGTCCGAACGGGATCCAGTCGATCGGCGGGAACCAGACGATCGCGGGGAGCGTGGCGCCCGAGGTATCGACCCACAGCCGGGCGATGACCGAGGCGGCGGTGGCGACGAAGACCACCCGCAGATACTGCATGAAGGCGACCAGGCGGGCGTCGGCGCCGAAGGCCTCCGCCATCAGCATCATCGCTGTCGCCGCCCCGGGGGAGGAGCCCCAGATGGCGGTAGTGCCCGGCAGAACGCTCCAGCGGCTGATCAGCCAGCCCAGGAAACTGCTGGCGCCCAAGGTGGAGAGCACGACGGCGGCGAACAGCGGCCAGTCGCCGGCGAAGGAGACAAGGATGTCGGGCGTCATGGCCCGGGCGATCAGGCAGCCGACCACCGCCTGCGCACCCAGATAAGGCACGCGCGGCGGCCGCACCGTGGCGCCGCAGCAGCCCAGCACCACGCCGGCGATCATCGGCCCCAGCAGCAAGGCCGCCGGCAGGCCGCACAGTTCGAGCAGGAAAGCGAGAAGGCCGGAGCCGACGAGCAGCAGCGGCCATTGCCGATACCGCGGCCAGGCGGCCAGCGGACCCTGAAGAGAAGTCATCGAACACCCATCTCGTTCAGTCCCGGGCTGAGTCGCTTAGGCGGCAGGATAGGCAGAAAAGGGCCTGGCGACACCCCGCGCCGGGGCAGGGGCGGGGCAGGTGCCTTGCATATCGGGTCGCCTTGCGGGAATGATCCGCGCCATGACGCAGCGCGAAATTCCTCCCAACATGTCACCGGCCGTCGTCGCCACCATTGACGCGCGGCTGGCGGCCGTGCGCCGCGATCACGGCGTGGTGATGCCCCTGGCGATTGAAAGCGGCAGCCGGGCCTGGGGTTTTCCCTCGCCTGATAGCGACTATGACTGTCGCTTCATCTATGTCCGTCCGGTCGATCAATATCTCTCGCCCTGGCAACCGCGCGATGTGATCGAAACGCCGATGGACGGAATCCTGGACGTCAACGGCTGGGACCTGGGCAAGGCGCTGAAGCTGCTGCTCAAAGGCAATGCGGTGATCATCGAATGGCTGATGTCGCCGATCACCTGTGGCGCCGACCTCGGCTTTCGCGCCGCCTTCTTGGCGCTGGCCCGGCAACTGGCCAGGCGCGACCTGGTCGGGCGGCACTACCTGCACCTGGGCCAGCGGCAGCGCCGGGTGCATTTCGGCGAGGGCGGCAGCGTGCCGCAGAAGAAAATCTTCTATGCCTTGCGTCCGGCCGCCGCGCTGCGTTGGTTGCGCCTGCACGTGGACGCCACCGTGGCACCCATGCACTTTCCCACCTTGATCGCGCAATGCGAGCCGCCAGCCGAGGTAACCGATATCATCACCGAGCTGATCACCCGCAAGGCGGTGACGCGGGAGCTGGGGACAGAGCCGTTGCCCCCTGCCATCAACGCTTTCCTCGACAGCGAATTCGCCCTGGCATCCAGCGTCTTTCCCATCCGGCCGGCGTTGATTGCCGAGGCGGAACGGGAAGCGACGGAGGATTTCTTCCGGACCTGGGTGCGGCGCTTCGATCCCGCCTAGGCCCCCAGCGACAGGATCGGCGCCACGTCCGGCGTGACCTTGCCCGCCAGCACGGCCTGGTAGATGCGCTCGACCGCGGCCGGCCCGGCGTGGTGCTCGATGGTCAGCCAGCGCGGGCTGTCGGCCAGCATGCTCGCCCAGGCCTCGCCCAGGCGCTGGGTCAGCAGGGGCACGCCCCAGGCCTTGCGCCGCTCCACGATGTGGCTGGGGGTGAAGAAGAATTCAGGGGTGGGGCCGGGCAGGGCCGCCGCCTTGTCGTCCGCCGACCAGTGGGTGGCGCCGACCAGGATGGAGCGGGTGATGCTGTCGCCCAGGTGATGGTGGATGGTGCTGCGCACGGCGCCGTCGCCCGCGATGTCGACCACCACCGTGGGCACGTCGGCGGGAAGGCTGGCGATCTCGGCATAAGGCACGACGGCGTCGTAGTGCCCGGTCTTGGCCACGAAGGCGGTACTGCGCGGCGAAGTCAGGCCCACCACTTCGATCCCCGGCCGGTGCGCGGCCAGGAGCAGGGCGGTGGCGATCGCGGTCTTGGCCGAGGCGCTGGTCAGGATCACGCGCTTCGCCCCGAAGAAATCGGCCTCCGCCAGGTGGGCGGCCAGGAAGAAGGCCAGCGCGAACAAGGGGCGCAGGATCAGGTGCTGGTCGGCATGGGCCGGGCTGTAATCGGGGGCGTGGTCGATGCGGGCGTATTCGTTATAGGTGCCGGGCAGGGGGGCCCGGTGGGCAGCGCCATCGATGAAGCGCACCGGCTTGATGCCGGCAGGCGCCAGCTTCAGGTGGCTGGCCATCGGGAAATAGCCATAGACATTCTCGCCCTCGGCCAACTCGGCATTGCGCGAGGCGGCGATGCGGCCGGTCGCCCAGACCGGGATCTGGCCCCAAGGCGCGGGGGCGGGGAAGAACTGCCAATACTGCACCGCGTCGCCGTATTTGGCATAGGTGATGTTGTTGGCGGTCAGGCCGAAGCGGGTAACCTCGACAATTACCTCGCCCGGCGCCATGTCCGCGACCGGGGCCTGGTTCCAGCGCCATTGGTGCAGGTCGCCGCGGTCGACCTGAAAGCTCGTCGCATCCATGTTGCTCTCCCTGGGGGCAGGTGACATGCTATGACATCAATAGCATTCTGAATTCGCGGGCAAATGAAATCTTCCCTACCCCTGCCCGGCCAGAAGGTCCGCGGCTCGCGTACCGGCCGGCCGGTCATGGCGGCGTTGGACCTGCTGGGCCGGCGCGGCGCCCTGCGCCTGATCTGGGAATTGCGCGAGGGCCGCGTGCTGACCTTCCGTGCCCTGGCGGCGGCTTGCGACCTGCCGCCGGCGACGCTCAACGCCCGCATCAAGGAATTGCGCGAGGCGATGCTGATCGCGCCCGAGGACGGCTATCGCCTCACCCCCCTGGGCGTGGCGCTGTTCGAGGCTTTCGCGCCCTTCGAGCGCTGGTCCCGGCACTGGGCGAAAGCGGTGCCGGGGTTGATCGAGCCCTGACCTGTTCCACAATCGTCATCCCGGCGAAGGCCGGGATCCATTCGGGGGCAGCGCGCGACGTCTCAATGGATTCCGGCCTGCGCCGGAATGACGATAGATGGTGTCAGCGCTTCGCCGGGCCGCGCTTGGTGCGGCGCCAGTCGCGCTTGGGCTGGTTCGCCTTGACCACCGCCAGCAGCTTCTCGAAGGTCGCCGCCATTGCTGTCTCGATCTCGGGTTTGCGCTCCAGCCGGCTGAGCAGCAGGCCGGCCGCCTCGAGCGTCGACAGCGCCTCGCGCCGCGGCTCCTTGCGCATTTTGCCGTAGGCGGAGGGCTTTGAGGGGTTCAGCACCAGGCGCCGGGATTTCAGCACCCAGGAATTGCGCCACCACAGGGTCTTGGCCTGGGACCAGGTGCCGTCCAGCAGGATGACACCGTGCAATCCGCGTAAGGCCGCCTCCTGATCGTCCAGCGGTGTGTTCTTGGCATCGACGGCGACTACTTCACGGCCCGGCGGCAGGCTGGCCATGTCGGTCGAGCCCAGGTACAGCACCGCCCATTTGGACGGGTCGACCTCGCGGCCCAGCAGCTTGGTCAGGCTGGGCCAGGACAGGCCGATCTTGAAGGTCGATTTGGCCAGGTGCAGCGCGGTCAGGCGCGCGGTGCCCAGGGCCTCCTCCTTCTCCTGCGGGTGCTGGAGGATGACGAGCTCGATCTTGTTGGCGATCGGGGTGATGCCCTCGCAGACGCAGAATTTGGGTTCCTTGCCGCAACGGGGGCAGGGGGCGGGCTCGGCCGCGGGGGCTTCGATCTTGTCGGTGGTCATGATGGCGCGGATCATGCCCAAAAGGGGCACCGGCTTCACGCGCTATTATTGCGGGCGGCCCTGCTCCACCCCGAACGGGGGGAGGGCACCGGCCCGGCGATATGCCTCGCTGTCGGCCAAAACAAGGGCGAGGGAGGCGAGAATGCGCCGGGACATCGAGTTCAAGACAGAGGACGGCATTACCCTGCGTGGCTGGCTCTACCCCGCCCAAGGTGTCACCGGCCCGGCGCCCACGGTGGTCATGGCCCACGGTTTCTCCGCCGTGAAGGAAATGTACCTCGACGATTTCGCCGCCCACTTCGCCGCCAACGGCCTCGCCTGCCTGGTCTACGACCACCGGAACCTGGGCGCGAGCGACGGCACCCCGCGCGGCCATATCGATCCTCAAGGGCAGATCAGTGGCTACCGCGATGCCATCACCTTCGCCGGCTCCCTGGTCGAGGTCGACGCGGGCCGCATCGGCATCTGGGGCTCCAGCTATTCCGGCGGCCATGTCCTGGTGGTCGCGGCGATCGACCGACGCGTGAAATGCGTCGTCTCCCAAGTGCCGCTGGTCGCCGGCCTGGAAAATGCCCGGCGCCTGATCCGGGCCGACCATTGGGTGGGCCTGCGCGGCAATTTCGATGCCGACCGCCAGGCCCGCTATGCCGGCGATCCGCCCGGCCGCATCCCGGTCACGGCGCCGGAGGGCGAACCCTGCGCCCTGCCCACGGCCGACACCTGGGCCTTCTTCCAGGGCTATCGTGCCCAGCACCCAGTCACCACCTGGGTGAACGAGGTGACCGTCCATTCGATCGAACTCTTCACCGAATACGAACCCGGCGCCTATATCCCCCGCATTTCGCCCACGCCGCTGCTGATGGTGGTGGCCCGTGACGACCACCTCACCCCTGCCGACATGACCACCGCGGCCTACGAGACGGCGCACGAACCCAAGCAGGTCCTGATCCTGCCCTGCGGCCATTTCGACGCCTATACGGGGGCGATGTTCGAAATGTCCGCGCCGGTGCAGACGGCATGGTTCAAGCGGTGGCTGTGAGGGGGACAGCACATCCCCGACACCCTTTTCGTACCGATGCGACAGGTCGGCCATTGACGCCCCGGTGTCGCCCTCTATTCTCAGACCCGATCAGGACCGCCGAATCCTGGTTGTAAAGATCCCCTGTGGGAGAGATCGGGTGCTGCGTGCAGCATCCGGCGCCGAAGGAGCAACCGCCCCGGAAACTCTCAGGCCCACGGACCGCAGGGGAGACGGCACTCTGGAAAGCAGGGTGCGGGTTGGTGACCTGTTCGTCACGCCCGTGCCCTCACCCAAGGGGTAAGCTTGCCGCTGTCGGGTCTCGCGCCCCAGCCGGCTTGTCAATCTCTCAGGTTCTCCGACAGAGGGGGCGGCTTCACGGCGGGCGACCGTCTTGATGCTGCTCATGATTCTGTCTGGAGATGCGCCTTGGGCCAAGATGCCGACGATCTGAAATATACCCCGCTCTATGACCTGCATCGCGCGCTGGGGGGCAAGATGGTGCCCTTCGCCGGCTATGCCATGCCGGTGCAGTATCCCGCCGGCATCCTGACCGAACACAAGCACACCCGCGCCGCCGCCGGCCTGTTCGACGTCAGCCACATGGGCCAGGCCTGGCTTGAGGGCGACGATGTCGCCGCCACCTTCGAGACGCTGGTGCCCGGCGACATCGCCGGCCTGGCGCCGGGCCAGATCCGCTACACGCTGCTGATGGCCGACGATGGCGGCATTCTCGACGATTTGATGGTGACGCGGCCGATCGATGCGGCCGATGGCAAGCGCCTGTTCCTGGTGGTCAATGCCGCCTGCAAGGACCAGGACTTCGCCCATATCGCCGCCAGGCTGGCGGGCAAGGCCAGGCTGACCCGGCTCGACGACCGCGCCCTGCTGGCGCTCCAAGGGCCCGCTGCCGTCACGGTCATGGCCCGCCTGGGGCCTAAGGCGACCGCGCTTACCTTCATGACCGCGGCGCCGGTCGACGTGGCCGGCATTCCCTGCCTTGTCTCCCGCTCGGGCTACACCGGCGAGGACGGCTTCGAGATTTCCGTGCCCGCCGACCGGGCGGTCGACCTGGCCAAGGCGCTGCTGGACCAGCCGGAAGTGAAGCCGATCGGCCTGGGTGCCCGCGACAGCCTGCGGCTGGAGGCCGGCTTGTGCCTCTATGGCCATGATATCGACACCACCACGGACCCGATCGAGGGCTCGCTGGCCTGGACGGTGCCGAAGCGCCGGCGCGAGGCGGCGGATTTCCCCGGCGCTGCCCGTGTGCTGGCCGCGCTGAAGAATGGCGTGCGCCGCCGCCGTGTGGGCATCAAGCCGTTGGGCCGGGCACCGGCGCGCGAGGGCACGGTGGTCGCCGCCGGCAACGGGCCGGAGATCGGCGCCATCACATCCGGCGGCTTCGGCCCCACGGTCGAAGGCCCGGTCGCCATGGGCTATGTCGAGCCGGCCCATGCCAAGGCCGGCACCGCTGTCGAGTTGCTGGTCCGCGGCCAGCGGCTGCCCGCCGAGATCGTCACCCTTCCCTTCACCCCGCATCGCTACGCCAAGGCTTGAGAGGCCGTCATGACCACCAAATTCACCAGTGACCACGAGTGGATCGCCATCTCCGGCACGACCGGCCGGGTCGGCATTTCCGACTATGCCCAGGCGCAACTGGGCGACGTCGTCTTCGTCGAACTGCCGCCGGTGGGAAAGAGCCTCACCAAGGGCGGCGAGGCCGCGGTGGTCGAGTCGGTCAAGGCCGCCTCGGAAGTCTATTCGCCCGTCACCGGCACGGTTACGGCGGTGAACGAGGGCCTGCCCGATCAGCCCGACCTGGTGAACACCGATGCCCAGGGCGGCGGCTGGTTCTTCGAGGTCGAGCTGGCGGATGCCGCCGAACTCGATGGCCTGATGGACGAGGCCGCCTATGCCGCCTTCGTCGCCTCGCTCGGCTGAAACCGGATCGGAGCAGCCTGATGCGTTACCTCCCCCTGACGCCCAATGACCGGCGCGACATGCTGGCCGTGATCGGTGCACCCTCGGTCGACGACCTGTTCCGCGACGTGCCGGCCGCGGCCGTGCTCGATCGCCCGGTCGACCTGGCGCTGCATGCCGGCGAGTTGGAAGTCGAACGGACCATCGCCGCCATGGCGGCCAAGAACCGCCATTCCGGGGCCCTGGCCAGCTTCCTGGGGGCGGGCGCCTATCGCCATCATATCCCGGCCTCGGTCGATCACCTGATCCAGCGCTCGGAATTCCTCACCTCCTACACGCCGTATCAGCCGGAAATCGCGCAAGGGACGTTGCAGTACCTGTTCGAATTCCAGACCCAGGTGGCGCTGCTGACCGGCATGGAGGTCGCCAACGCCTCGATGTACGACGGCTCCACGGCCTGCGCCGAGGCGGTGGAAATGGCGCGCCGGGTGACCGGGCGCAAGCGCATCATCCTCTCGGGCAATCTCCATCCCCAATATGCGGAAGTGGTCGAAACCCTGGCCCGCCTGCACGATACCGACCTGGTGCTGAACGCGCCGGCGCCGGCCGGCGACGAGGACCTGGTGCCGGCGATCGACAAGGCCACGGCCTGCGTTGTCGTGCAGTACCCCGATGTCTTTGGCCATGTCCGGGACCTTGCCCCGATCGCCCAGGCGGCCCAGGCGGCGGGGGCGCTGCTGATCGTTGCCGTGACCGAGGTGGTGGCGCTGGGCGCCTTGATCCCGCCGGGCGCCATGGGCGCCGACATCGTGGTGGGCGAGGGGCAGTCGATCGGCGTCGGCCTGAACTACGGCGGGCCCTATCTGGGCCTGTTCGCCGCCCGCGCCAAGTTCGTGCGCCAGATGCCGGGCCGCCTGTGCGGCGAGACGCTGGATGCCGAGGGCAAGCGCGGCTATGTCCTGACCCTGTCGACCCGCGAGCAGCACATAAGGCGCGAGAAGGCGACCTCGAACATCTGCACCAATTCAGGCCTCTGTTCGCTGGCCTTCACCATCCACCTCAGCCTGCTGGGCGAGGCGGGCCTGACCCGGCTGGCGGCGCTGAACCACGCCAGGGCGGTTCAACTGGCGGAGAAGCTGGAGGGTATCAAGGGCGTGACCTTGCTCACCCAAGGCTTCTTCAACGAGTTCACCCTGAAGCTCGACCGTGATGCCGCCCCGGTGGTCGAGGCGCTGGTCGAGGCCGGCGTGCTGGGCGGCGTGCCGGGCGGGCGGCTGTTCCCGCTGCGCCATGATTGCGACGACCTGCTGGTGGTCGCCGCGACCGAAACCAATACGGACGAAGAGATCGATCGCTTCGCCGCCGCGCTGACCAAGGTGCTCGCATGATGAATCGTCAGGGACGCCCCTCCACCCCGGGCGATGCCGCCGCCGGCGGTGTCGACACCGTGCTGGGCCACCGTGGCCTGGACCACGAGGAAGGCCTGATCTTCGAACAGGGCCAGGCCGGGCGCACCGGCGTCGACCTGCCCCTGCCGCCGGCGGTGCGCAGCCGCCTGGGCGGTCTGGCCCGCAAGGGCGAGATCGGCCTGCCCGGCCTGTCGGAGCCGCAGGTGGTGCGCCATTTCGTGCGCCTGTCGCGGCGCAACTATGCCATCGACATGGGGCTCTACCCGCTGGGCTCGTGCACGATGAAGCACAACCCGCGCCTGAACGAGAAACTGGCGCGCCTGCCGGGCTTCGGCGACCTGCATCCCATGGCGCCGCTTTCCACCACCCAGGGCGCGGTCGAACTGATCGGCACCCTGGCCCATTGGCTGAAAACCCTGACCGGGATGCCGGCGGTGGCGATGAGCCCCAAGGCCGGCGCCCATGGCGAATTGTGCGGCCTGATGGCGATCCGCGCGGCGCACGAGGCGGCGGGCGAGGGGGCGACGCGCAAGCGCGTCCTGGTGCCCGAGTCCGCTCACGGCACCAACCCGGCGACCGCGGCCTACTGCGGTTTCAACGTGGACGCGATTCCGGCGACCGAGGACGGCCGGGTGGACCTGGGCGCGCTGAAGGCCAAGCTGGGGCCCGATGTCGCCGCGATCATGCTGACCAACCCCAACACCTGCGGCCTGTTCGAGCGCGACATCCGCGAGATCGCCGAGGCGATTCATAGTGTTGGCGCCTATTTCTACTGCGACGGGGCGAACTTCAACGCCATCGTCGGGCGGGTGCGGCCGGGCGACCTGGGCGTCGACGCCATGCACATCAACCTGCACAAGACCTTCTCGACCCCGCACGGCGGCGGTGGTCCGGGCTCCGGCCCCGTGGTGCTGTCGGCGGCCCTGGCCCCCTTCGCGCCGCTGCCCTGGATCGTCGAGCGCGACGGTGGCTTCGAACTGGTCGAGGAACCCAACGAACGGGGCGATGGCGCGCAGAGCTTCGGCCGCATGACCGCGTTCCACGGCCAGATGGGCATGTATGTCCGGGCGCTGGCCTACATGATGAGCCACGGCGCCGACGGCCTGGCCCAGGCCGCGGCCGATGCCGTGCTGGCGGCCAACTACATCCTGGCTTCCCTGGGCGATGTCATGACCGCGCCGTTCGAGGGGCCCTGCATGCACGAGGCGCTGTTCGACGACCGCTTCCTGAAGGACACGGGGGTGACCACGCTCGACTTCGCCAAGGCGATGATCGACGAGGGCTACCACCCCATGACCATGTATTTCCCCCTGGTCGTGCATGGCGCCATGCTGATCGAGCCCACCGAGTCCGAATCCAAGGAGAGCCTGGACGAGTTCATCGCCGTGATGCGCCGCCTGGCCCAGGCGGCCAAGGCGGGCGAGGTCGACCGCTTCGCCGGCGCCCCGTTCTATGCCCCCCGGCGCCGGCTCGACGAGACCGCGGCGGCCCGCAAGCCGGTCCTGCGCTGGACCCCGCCGGCGGTGGCAAAAGCGGCGGAGTAGAGTCTCGTCCATCAGTGGATCCCCGCCTGCGCGGGGATGACAATCCAAGATAGTATTCGTCATCCCCGCGCAGGCGGGGATCCACTGGCGGGGTGACGGGTCTATCAATGGCGGGCTGGGTCTATATCCTGGCGTCGGGCCGCAATGGCACGCTCTATACCGGCGTGACCAGCGATCTCGTTGGGCGCATCTATGTCCATCGGACCAAAGGCGTGCCCGGGTTCACCGCGCGGTACGGCGTGGCCCGCTTGGTCTGGTTTGAACGCCACGACGACATCACCGCCGCCATAACCCGTGAAAAGCAACTCAAGCATTGGCGGCGCGAGTGGAAGATGAACTTGATCGAGGCGACGAATCCGACCTGGGACGACCTCTATGACTCGATCAGTCGGTGACGTCTCATCAGGCTGGCCGCGTCGCGAACGCCATGTAGTTCACGTCCAAGTCCTTGCCCAGGCGCCATTCGTCGGCGACGGGGTTGTAGCTCACCCCCGTGTATTCGCTGATCGCCATGCCGGTCAGGCGCAGGGCGGCGGCCAGTTCGCTGGGGCGCACGAATTTATCGTAGTGGTGGGTGCCGCGGGGGACCCAGCCCAGCACGTATTCGGCGCCGACGATGGCCAGCGCAAAGGCCTTCAGGGTGCGGTTGATCGTCGCCGTGACCATCACGCCACCGGGCTTCACCATCGCGGCGCAGGCTGCCATGAACAGGTTGATGTCGGCCACGTGCTCGACCACTTCCATGTTCAAGACGATGTCGAATCGCTCGCCGGCGGCCGCCAGGGCCTCGGCCGTGGTGTGGCGGTAGTCGATCGACAGGCCCGATTGCTCGGCATGGACGGCTGCCACCTTCACGTTGCGCTCGGCCGCGTCGGCACCCACGACGGTGGCGCCCAGCCTGGCCATGGGCTCGCACAGCAGGCCGCCGCCGCAGCCGATGTCGAGCACCCGCAACCCGGCGAAGGGGCTCGCCTCTGCCGCATTCTTGCCGAAATGAGCGCCGATACGGTGGCGCAGATAGGCGAGGCGGGTGGGGTTGAACTTATGCAGCGGCTTGAACTTGCCACGGGGATCCCACCATTCGTCGGCAATCGCGGCGAATTGCGCGACTTCCGCTGCGTCGATCGTGGTCCGCTCTGCCTGTTCGCCTGCCATCGCCAATTCTCGTCACCTTGCCAGTGCTCGACTCGGGGGATATGTATACGCGCCTTTTGCCGCCGGCCAGCCAAGAGACGTGCTGAACCGGCCAACTTTGCCTGATCTGGAGTATCCTGCGCATGGCCCGCCTGGTCCTGAAATTCGGCGGCACGTCTGTCGGCACTGTCGAGCGCATCAAGAATGTGGCGCGCCGGGTCAAAGCCGTGGCCGACGCCGGCAATGAGGTCGCTGTCGTGGTGTCCGCCATGTCGGGCGAGACCAACAAGCTGGTGGGCTATTGCCGCGAGATCGCGCCCCTGCACGATGCCCGCGAATATGACGCGGTGGTCGCCAGCGGCGAGCAGGTAACCGCCGGCCTGCTGGCCATCGCCTTGCAGGAACTGGGCGTCTCGGCCCGCTCCTGGGCCGGCTGGCAGATCCCGCTGGAGACCGACGGGGCCCATGGCTCGGCCCGGATCGGCGGGATCAACACGGCCGAGATCGAACGGCGCATGAAGGACGGCCAGGTCGCCGTGGTCGCGGGGTTCCAGGGCGTCGGTCCGGATAACCGTATCACTACCCTGGGCCGGGGCGGGTCGGACACCTCGGCGGTCGCCCTGGCGGCGGCGCTGAAGGCCGATCGCTGCGACATCTATACCGATGTGGACGGGGTCTATACGACCGATCCGCGCATCGTTGAACGGGCCCGCAAGCTGGATAAGATCACTTACGAGGAAATGCTGGAGATGGCGTCGGTCGGCGCCAAGGTTCTGCAGATCCGCTCGGTCGAGATGGCGATGAAGCATCACGTCCGGGTTCAGGTGCTCTCCAGCTTCGAGGACAAGCCCGGCACTTTGGTGGTCGATGAGGATGAAATCGTGGAACAGGAACTGATCTCTGGCATCGCCTACAGCCGCGACGAGGCGAAGATCACCGTGGTGAAGGTGGCGGACCGTCCGGGCGTCGCCGCCGGGGTGTTCGGGCCGCTGGCCGATGCCAATGTCAATGTCGACATGATCGTGCAGAACGTCTCGGACGATGGCCGCACCACCGATCTCACCTTCACCGTCGGCAAGGCGGACCTTGTGCGCGCCACCAGCATTCTGGAAGAGCATCGCGGTGCGATCGGGTTCCAGGAACTGCGCACCGACGGCAAGGTCGCCAAGATCTCGGTCATCGGCGTGGGGATGCGCAGCCATGCCGGCATCGCCCGCCAGATGTTCGAGACGCTGGCCGCCAAAGGCATCAACATCCAGGTGATCTCGACCTCCGAGATCAAGATCAGCGTGCTGGTCGCCGAGGATTATACCGAGCTTGCGGTGCGCGCTTTGCACACCGCCTATGGCCTTGATGCCGCTGCCTGATTCGGCATGAGAGAAGAAGAGGGGCGCTAAATGGCCAATTCGGTCACCGGACGGGATTTGCTCGACCGGCTGTGGCAGCGCGGGTGCGCATTCTTCGGCACGCGCACCGCGATCATGGGCGGCGCCATGTCCTGGGTCTCGGAACGCCACCTGGTGGCGGCGATTTCCAATGCCGGCGGTTTCGGCGTCATCGCCTGCGGCGCCATGCCGCCGCACCTGCTGGAGGCCGAGATCGCGGGGACCAAGGCCCTGACCAACCAGCCCTTCGGCGTCAACCTGATCACCATGCACCCGCAGCTCGAGCAACTGGTCGACATCTGCGTCGCGGCCAAGGTCGGCCATGTGGTGCTGGCGGGCGGCCTGCCGCCCAAGTGGGCGATCGAGCGGATCAAGGCCAGCGGTGCCAAGGTGATCTGCTTCACCCCGGCCCTGTCGCTGGCCAAGAAGTTCGTGCGCTCGGGCGTCGATGCCCTGGTGATCGAGGGCATGGAGGCGGGCGGCCATATCGGCCCGGTGTCGACGGCGGTGCTGGCCCAGGAAATCCTGCCCGAGGTCCGGGAGGTACCGGTCTTCGTCGCCGGCGGCATCGGCCGGGGCGAGGCGATTGCCATGTATCTCGAGCTGGGCGCGTCGGGCGTGCAGCTCGGCACCCGCTTCGTCTGCGCGACGGAATCGATCGCCCATCCCAAATTCAAGCAGGCCTTCATCCGGGCCTCGGCGCGCGATGCCATGCCCTCGGTCCAGCTCGATCCGCGCTTTCCGGTGATCCCGGTGCGCGCCTTGCAGAATCAGGGCACGCGACGCTTTATGGAGACGCAGGCGGAAATCGTCGCCCGGTTCAACCGTGGCGAGGTCGAGAAGGATGCGGCCATTCTCGAGATCGAACATTTCTGGGCCGGCGCCCTGCGCCGCGCCGTGATCGATGGCGACGTCGAGAACGGCTCGCTGATGGCCGGCCAGTCGGTCGGCATGGTCACGCGCGAGCAGCCGACGGCGGAAATCATCGAGGAACTGGTCAATCAGGCAGCGGCGGCGCTGACCTCGCGGCTGGCCCTGAACGCGGTGCCCACACCGCAACCGCTCAGGGCATGATCGTGCCGGGTGCTGGTGGCCCGCGTGCTCTCCTCCGGCGCCTGCGTGAAGTCATGGCGGGGGCGGGCCCCGCGCAACAACGCCTCAACCAGGTGGTGCGCAACATCGCGGCCAACATGGTGGCCGAGGTGTGCTCGATCTATCTGCTGCGGGCCGGCAATGTGCTCGAGCTGTTTGCCACCGAAGGCCTGAATCCGGAATCGGTGCACAAGGCCCGGCTGAAGGTGGGCGAGGGCCTGGTCGGGACGATCGCCGACACGGCGACCCCGCTCAGCCTGCCCGATGCCCAGTCGCACCCCAAGTTCGCCTACCTGCCCGAGACCGGCGAAGAGATCTATCACTCGCTGGTCGGGGTGCCGATCATCCGCGCCGGCCGCGTCGTCGGCGTCCTCGTCGTCCAGAACCGCACCATGCGGGAGTACGACGAAGACGAGATCGATGCGATGCAGACCATCGCCATGGTGCTGGCCGAACTGGTCGGCCAGGGCGAACTGGTCGATCCCGGGGAATTCCGCGAAGCCGAACTGCGCCGGCGCGAGCCCTACATCTATGACGGCGTCGGCCTGGCCGAAGGCCTGGCGCTGGGCGTGGCCGTCCTGCACGAGCCGCGCGTCGCCGTCGACAGCCTGATCGCCGAGGATCCGGTCGTCGAGTTGAACCGCCTGGCCGAGGCCATGTCGGGCCTGCGCCGCCGCATCGACGACATGCTCGACGACCAGGAAGTGTCGACCGGCGAACACCGCGATGTCCTTGAAGCCTACCGCATGTTCGCGCATGACCGCGGCTGGCGCGAGAAAATCGAGGAAGCGATCAAGTCGGGCCTGACCGCCGAGGCGGCGGTCGAGCGCGTGCAGATGGAAACCCGCGCGCGCATGGGCTCGATCACCGATCCCTACCTGCGCGAGCGGCTGTCCGACCTGGAAGACCTGGCCAACCGGCTGATGCGGCATCTGGCCGGCAAGACCGAGACGGCGGCGGGCGACGAGTTGCCGGAAGAGGCGATTCTGATCGCCCGCAGCATGGGCCCGGCCGAACTGCTGGATTACGACCGCACGCGGCTGAAGGCGGTGGTGCTGGAGGAAGGCTCGCAGACCAGCCATGTCGCCATCGTTGCGCGCGGCTTGGGGATTCCGCTGGTCGGCGGCTGCGAAAGGGTGCTGGAACGGGTCGATCCCGGCGACGTCGTCATCGCCGACGGCGATACCGGCCAGGTGATCTTCCGGCCGACCCAGGAGGTCGCCGCCGCCTTTGCCGAGAACCTGCGGATCAGGGTCGAGCAGCGGGCGGAATACGCCGCCCTGCGCGATGTCCCGGCCGAGACCCGCGACGGCGTGCCGATCAAGCTGTACATGAACGCGGGCCTCATGGTCGACCTGCCGCACCTGGTCGAAACCGGGGCGGATGGCATCGGCCTGTTCCGGACCGAGCTGCAGTTCATGGTCTCCTCGACCATGCCCCGCCTGGCGGCGCAGATCGAACTCTATGCCAATGTGCTGGCCTCGGCGGGCGACCGGCCGGTGATTTTCCGCACCCTGGACGTGGGCGGCGACAAGGTGCTGCCCTACCTGGGCGCCGCCCGCGAGGAGAACCCGGCCCTGGGCTGGCGGGCGATCCGCCTGGTGCTCGATCGGCCGGCGCTGCTGCGCTACCAGTTGCGGGCGCTGCTGATTGCGGCGGCGGGCCGGACCTTGCATGTGATGTTCCCGATGGTCGCGGATGTGGCGGAGTTCCGCCAGGCGCGGCAGATCCTGGAAGTGGAGCGGCGGCGCCTGGACCGCCTGGGCCGGCCGCTGCCCGAGGCGATCCGGGTCGGCACCATGCTGGAAGTCCCGGCGCTGGCCTATCAATTGCCGGCCCTGCTGCCGCTGGTCGACTTCATCTCGATCGGGTCGAACGACCTGCTGCAGTTCTTCTTTGCCGCCGATCGCGGCAATCCCAAGGTCTCGGGCCGCTATGATATTCTGGCGCCGGCCGCGCTGAAGCTGCTGAAAGGCATCAACGATGCCTGCACCCAGGCCAATGTTCCGGTTTCGCTCTGCGGCGAAATGGCCGGCCGCCCGCTCGAGGCGATGACCCTGATCGGCCTGGGCTTCCGCTCGATCTCGATGAACGCGGTCTCGATCGGGCCTGTGAAGGCCATGCTGAGAGGCCTGAATGTCGGGGATTTCCGGGCCTATATCGACCGGTTGATCGACGGGCCCGATCGCACCCTGCGCGGCAAGATCGAAAGCTTCGCCCGCGACCACGGCGTTCGCATTTAACCCCAATTCTCCTGGTTTTGACCATCGGAATGGACGCTTAACGCATTGCACTCAATGCCTCTTGTTCTTATGTTGGCGACAGCTTTCTCCGAAATGGTCGAGTCCGCGGCGAGGCTGTTCGGGTCGGTCGTATCGTTAATGCGCGTCCCTGCCGACCGGCCAAAGGCGTAGCGAGAGTTCTCATGGCACTGGGCAACCGCAAGCCATATCTGGTCCAGCCGGACGATCCGACGCCCTACGCGCCGGATGGTGGCAATCAATACCAAGGCGTCGGCGCGCTGCTTCGCGATGCACGCCTGTCCTATGGCCGAACCACGGCCGAAATCGGCGCCGCGCTGAAGATCAAGGCCGTCCATCTCGATGCGCTGGAGCGTGGCGACATCGACGGCATTCCCGGGCTCACCTACGCCCTGGGCTATCTCCGCTCCTATGCCGGTGCCCTGGGCCTCGATGGCGAGGGGGCGGTCAATGCCTTCAAGGCGGAACTGAACCGCACGCCCGAAACCCGGCCGCTGGTCTTCCCGGCGCCGGTGCAGGAAGCCAAGTTCCCCACCGGCCGCGTCCTGTCGTTGTCGGTCGTGCTCGCGGTGCTGGTCTACGGCAGCTACTACTATCTTTCGCGCTCGAACACCTTCCCGGCGGAGACTGTCCCGGCCGTGCCCGCTGAATTGGCCGAAACGCCGCCGGCACCGCCGCCAGCCCCTGTTGCCGCGGCGCCGACGACCAGCCCGACGTCGGCCTATGCCGCCCAATCGTCGGCTTACGGCGCGGCCGCCCCCGATGCCCCGGCCGCCGTTGCGCCGGCGTCGCCCGCACCCGCGCCGGCACTGACCGTATCGCCCGGCGCGCCGGCCTTCCCCGGTGCCTTGCCCAGCGTCGTTGCCGCACCCCCCGGTTCGGCACCGGCGCCGGCACCTGCCGATATCGCGCCGCCGCCGGCAACCCCGCCCGCCGACACGACGGCCGCGGTCGCCGTACCCGCGCCCTCTGCCGTTCCGGGCGAGGGCAGGGTGGTGCTGAAGGCGACCGATGCCGCCTGGGTGCAGATCCAGGGCTCGGGCAACGAGATGCTGTTCACCAAGATCCTGCGCGCGGGCGAGACCTATGTGGTGCCGGCCCGCACCGATGTCACGCTGGTGACCGGCAACGCGGGTGCCCTGGAAATCTTCGTCGACGGCAAGTCGATCGGGCCATTGGGGGCCGCGGGGCAGGTTCGCCGTAACGTGCCCCTCGATCCCGACAAGCTGCTGGGCGGCGCGGCGCGGCCACCGGCCTGAGGGCGCGGGGTTTAGATCATGAGCGTTCGTCCCTATCGCGAAATCCACCGCCGCAAGAGCCGGCAGATCCGGGTCGGCAATGTGCTGGTCGGCGGCGATGCGCCGATCACCGTCCAGACCATGACCAACACGGTCACGTCGGACGTCGCGGGAACCATCGCCCAGATCCAGCAGGCCGAGGCCGCCGGTGTCGACATCGTGCGCGTGTCCTGCCCCGACGAGGACTCGACGGCCGCGCTCAAGGCCATCGTCCGGGCAGTGAAGGTGCCGGTCGTGGCCGACATCCATTTTCATTATCGCCGGGCGATCGAGGCGGCCGAGGCGGGCGCGGCCTGCCTGCGCATCAACCCGGGCAATATCGGCTCGGCGGCGCGGGTGCGCGAAGTCGTCAAGGCGGCCAAGGACCATGGCCTGTCCATGCGCATCGGCGTCAACGCCGGCAGCCTGGAGCGCGACCTGCTCGAGCGCTACGGCGAGCCGTGCCCCGAGGCCATGGTCGAATCCGCGCTCAACCACGCTCGCATCCTGGAAGACAACGACTTCAGGGAATTCAAGATCAGCGTGAAGGCCTCGGACGTGTTCCTGGCCGTGGCCGCCTATCAGGGCCTGGCTGAGGCGTGCGACTATCCGCTGCACCTGGGCGTGACCGAGGCTGGCGGCCTGACCACCGGCACGGTCAAGTCGTCGATCGGCATCGGCTCGCTCTTGTGGGCCGGCATCGGCGACACCATCCGCGTCTCGCTCTCGGCCGATCCGGTCGAGGAGGTGAAGGTCGGCTTCGAGATCCTAAAAGGCCTGGGCCTGCGCCATCGCGGCGTCTCGATCATCTCGTGCCCGTCCTGCGCCCGCCAGGCGTTCCAGGTGATCAAGACGGTGGAGACGCTGGAAAAGCGCCTGGCCCATATCTCGACGCCGATCACCCTGTCGATCATCGGCTGCGTGGTGAACGGCCCGGGCGAAGCGCGCGAGACCATGATCGGCGTCACCGGCGGCGGCAACGGCAATCACATGGTCTATGTGAATGGCGTGACCGATCACAAGACCAAGGACGGCGAGATGATCGACCACGTGGTCGACCTGGTCGAGAAGCGCGCTGCCGAGATCGAGGCGGCGAAAGCCGCCGCCGAGGCCGCCGAGTAGCTACCCCCCAAGCATCGAGCCTGCCCACCTCCCCCATCCCCTCCGCCCTGAGGGCAGAGGGGGAGAAGCCCTCTCCTCCGGGGAGGAGAGGGTTGGGTAAGGAGGCGGGTGGAAAACGAGAGAACAGTAGGAGAAGCATCTTGGCAGCGTTGCAGCCCGTCCGCGGCACTCACGACCTCATCGGCGAGGACGCGCGACGCCATGCCCATATCATCGGGATCTTCAAGGCCGTGGCCCAGCGCTATGGTTTTCAGGAAATCTCGACGCCGATCTTCGAATTCTCGGAAGTGTTCCACCGCACCCTGGGCGAGACCTCGGACGTCGTCTCGAAGGAGACCTATACCTTCACCGACCGCGGCGGCGAGTCGATCACGCTACGGCCCGAGATGACCGCCGGCATCGCCCGCGCCTTCATCTCCGGCGGGCTGGCCAAGGACCTGCCCCTGAAGCTCTATGGCTGGGGCCCGATGTTCCGCTACGAACGGCCGCAGAAGGGCCGCCTGCGCCAGTTTCACCAGGTCGATGTCGAATTGCTGGGGGTGGCCGAACCCCAGGCCGATATCGAGGTCCTGTCCCTGGGCCATGACTTCCTCAGCGACCTGGGCCTGATCGACCGGGTCGAACTGCATCTCAATACCCTGGGCGATCCTGAAAGCCGGCAGGCCTATCGCACGGCGCTGGTCGATTACTTCTCGGGCTTCCTCGACAAGCTCTCGAAGGACAGCAAGCGGCGCCTGGATCGCAATCCCATGCGGATCCTCGATTCCAAGGACGAGGGCGACAAGGTGATCGTGGCCGGCGCGCCGCGCATGTTCGACTATCTGAACGAGGCCTCCCGCGCCTTCTTCGACAAGGTGAAGGCCGGGCTCGACACCCTGGGGATTGCCTATGTCCTCGACGAGCGGCTGGTGCGCGGCCTCGATTACTACAGCCACACCGCCTGGGAATTCGTCACCACGGACCTGGGCGCCCAGGGAACCGTGCTGGGTGGCGGTCGCTACGATGGCCTGATCCCGCTGATGGGCGGGCCGCAGACGCCGGGCATCGGCTTTGCCGCCGGCATCGAGCGGCTGGGCATGATGATCGAGACGCCGGCGGTGCCGGCCCGGGCGATCGCGATCGTGCCGATCGGCGAAGCGGCGGAGGTGCCGGCGCTGCGGATCGCCCATCGTCTGCGCCAGGCCGGCTTCGTGGTCGAGCAGGGCTATCGCGGCAATGTCGGCAAGCGGCTGGAACGGGCGTCGAAGAACGGCGCACGGGTGGCGCTGCTGATCGGCGAGGAGGAGTTGGCGGCCGGCGTCGTCAAGCGGCGCGACCTCGACACGCGGGAGGAGCTTGCCCTGCCGCTCGATGGTCTCGAGGAAGCACTGGGCGCGTATCGCTGACCATGGTCCGGGAAGATCAACTCGATCGCATCCTCCTGCGCCACGAGGCCCTGGGGGCCGAACTGTCGCGGGGGGATCTCGGCGGGCCGGAGTTCGTGCGCGCCTCGCGCGAGCTGGCCGAACTCGACAATATCGTCGCCAAGATCCGCGACCTGCGGGCCAAGCGCACCGAATTGGCCGATCTGGCGGCGATGGCCGCCGATTCCGCTTCCGATGCCGAGATGCGCGAGATGGCCGCGCTCGAACAGGCCGCGCTGGTCGAGCAGATGCCGGCGATCGAGCGGGCGGTGGCGATTGCCCTGCTGCCCAAGGACGCGGCCGACGAGCGTTCCGCGATCCTCGAAATCCGCGCCGGCACCGGCGGCGAGGAGGCGGCGCTGTTCGGCCGCGACCTGTTCGGCATGTATACGCGCTACGCCGCCCTGCACGGCTGGCGGGTCGAGATGATGAGCGAGTCCGAGGCCGAGCACGGCGGCTACAAGGAGGTAATCGCCTCGATTACCGGCGCCGGGGTGTTCGCGCGGCTGAAATTCGAATCGGGCGTCCATCGGGTGCAGCGCGTGCCGGCGACCGAGGGCAGCGGCCGCATCCACACCTCGGCGGCGACCGTCGCGGTCCTGCCCGAGGCCGAGGAGGTCGATATCGCCATCGACGAGAAGGACCTGCGCATCGACGTGTTCCGCTCGTCCGGCCCGGTGGCCAGTCGGTCAACACCACCGATTCCGCGGTGCGCATCACCCACCTGCCGACCGGCCTGGTGGTGCAGCAGCAGGATGAGAAGTCGCAGCACAAGAACAAGGCCAAGGCCATGAAGGTGCTGCGTGCCAGGCTTTACGAGCAGGAGCGCGAGCGCGCCGATGCCGAGCGCGCGGCCAACCGCAAGGGCCAGGTCGGCTCGGGCGATCGCTCGGAGCGCATCCGCACCTATAATTTCCCGCAAGGCCGGGTAACCGACCATCGCATCAACCTGACCCTCTACAAGATCGACCGGGTGATCGAGGGCGAAGCGCTCGACGAAATCATCGAGCCGCTGATCGCCGCCGACGAGGTGGCCCGGCTTGCCGATCTCGACGGCCAGTCGTGAGCACGCTGAAACAGGTGGTGAACGAGGCGGCGGTCCGCCTGCGCATGGCGGGCGTCGAGGGGCCGCGGCGTGACGCCGAACTGATCGCCGGCCACGTCCTGGGCCTCGATCGGGCCCAGATCATTGCCCGCGGCGACGATGTCGTGGCCGTGGCCGACGTGGCCCGGGTCGAGGCCCTCGCGGCCGAACGGGCGGCGCGGCGCCCCATGGCGCAGATCCTGGGCCGGCGGGAATTCTGGAGCCTGCCGTTCAAGGTGACGGCGGCAACCCTCGACCCCCGGCCCGATACCGAAACCCTGGTCGACGCGACCCTGGGCGTGATCGGCCTGGGCCGGTGGAAACCGCTGCGCCTGCTCGACCTGGGCACCGGGACCGGCTGCATCCTGGCGGCGCTGCTCAGCGAATGCCCCGCCGCGACCGGCATCGGGGTCGACGCCTCGCCCGAGGCGGCGGCGGTGGCCAGCGAAAATATCGCCGCCCTGGGCCTGGGCGCGCGGGCGGAAATCCGCGTCGGCGACTGGTGTGCCGGCCTTGCCGGCACCTTCGATGTCATCGTGTCCAACCCGCCCTATATTCCCGAGGCCCAGGTTGCCCGCCTGGCGCCCGAAGTGCGCCTGTTCGAGCCGCGCATGGCCCTGACCCCGGGAGGCGACGGGCTGGGCGCCTACCGGGCCATCCTCAAGGGTTTGCACGGTATCGCGGCGCCCGGGGCGATCGTCGCCTTCGAGGTCGGGCAGGGGCAGGCGGACGATGTTGCCGCTTTGATGTCGGCGACGGGGCTGACCGCCGTGACCCAACGTCACGATCTGGCGGGTATCGCCCGTGTCGTGCTGGGGCAGCAGGGCGGATAGACCTAAAAAAGGCTTGGAAAGCCGCTGGTAGCGGGCTAGTTTCGTTATCGGAGATCGCGCGGCGGATATCGCCGCTCTGGGATGGGCTAGCGATCTCCTCGATCATCCCGGTGTTGATGCCACGCCTGTTCTGCAACCGCGGGACGGGTCATGCGAGCGCGACACCTGCCCCCGACTTCCGGATGGAACTCGAGCGAAAGTACCTATCGTCCATGAGACCAGGTCAGCACAACAAGCGGCCGCGCGGCGGCCGGCAGAACAACGGCGGCGGTGGTGGCGGTGGCGGCGGCGGTGGCGGGCGCAAGCCCGGCAACGGCCCCAACCGCACCTATGATTCCAACGGGCCCGACGTGAAGGTCCGCGGTACGGCGAGCACGGTTTTCGAGAAGTACCAGCAGCTTGCCCGCGACGCCCAGTCGGCCGGCGACCGGGTTGCTGCCGAAAACTACCTGCAGCATGCCGAGCACTATTACCGGCTGATGCTGGCGAACAACCTGATTGCCCCGCGCAACCCCGCCGGCATGGGGGCCAATGGCCAGCCCGGCAATCCCGGCAACGGCCCGCAGCCCGAGATGCCGCCGTTCGACCTGTCGCTGGCCAATGGCGGCGGCAATGACGACGAGGGGGAAATCCCCGACTTCGATATGGACAGCGACCGCATCAACGGTTGAGCTGACTTGGAGATCGGGCGGCAGATGCCGCCCGATCTTGCGCGTTCCTGACATGGATCAAGGTGCTGCCCACCCCCTTGTGTTGCAATACAGCAACACTATATGGGTGAGCGACCAGGCGACGGACCTGACCTCCGCCGCCCCCGAGTGACAAGGGGATCCCAGGCATGGATTTCGAGAAATATACCGAGCGTGCGCGTGGCTTCGTTCAGTCGGCCCAAGGCTTGGCCGTGCGCGCGGGCCATCAGCGCTTCACGCCCGAACATCTGGCAAAGGTGCTGCTCGACGACGAGCAGGGCTTGGCCGCGTCCTTGATCAAGGCGGCCGGCGGCCGGCCCGAGGCGGCGCTGGCCGGCATCGAGGCCGAACTGGCCAAGCCGCCCAAGGTCGAGGGATCGGGGGCCGGGCAGATCTACCTGGCGCCGGAGACGGCACGCCTGTTCGAAGCCGCCGAGCAGGTGGCCAAGAAGGCCGGTGACAGCTATGTCACCGCCGAACGGCTGCTGCTGGCCATCGCCATGGCCTCGGGCACGGCGGCGGCCGATGCCTTGAAGAAGGCCGGGGTGACCCCGCAAGCCCTGAACCAGGCGATCGAGGATCTGCGCAAGGGCCGCACCGCCGACAGTGCCTCGGCCGAGGATTCCTATGACGCGCTGAAGAAATATGCCCGCGACCTCACCGCCGCGGCGCGCGACGGCAAGCTCGACCCGGTGATCGGCCGCGACGACGAAATCCGCCGCACCATGCAGGTGCTCTCGCGCCGGACCAAGAACAACCCGGTGCTGATCGGCGAACCCGGCGTGGGCAAGACCGCGATCGCCGAGGGCCTGGCCCTGCGCATCGTCAACGGCGACGTGCCCGAATCGCTGAAGGGCAAGCGCCTGATGGCGCTCGACCTCGGCGCCATGGTGGCCGGCGCCAAGTTCCGCGGCGAGTTCGAGGAACGGCTGAAGGCCGTGCTGAACGAGGTGACCGGCTCGGGTGACATCATCCTGTTCATCGACGAGATGCACACCCTGGTCGGGGCCGGCAAGGCGGACGGGGCGATGGACGCCTCGAACCTGCTGAAGCCCGCCCTGGCCCGGGGCGAGTTGCATTGCGTCGGCGCCACCACGCTCGATGAATATCGCAAGCACGTGGAAAAGGACGCGGCCCTGGCGCGGCGTTTCCAGTCCGTCTTCGTCGACGAGCCGACGGTCGAGGATACGATCTCGATCCTGCGCGGCCTGAAGGAGAAGTACGAACTGCACCATGGCGTGCGCATCGCCGACGTGGCGCTGGTCGCCGCGGCGACGCTCTCCAACCGCTACATCACCGACCGTTTCCTGCCCGACAAGGCGATCGACCTGGTGGACGAGGCGGCCAGTCGCCTGCGCATGGAAGTCGATTCCAAGCCCGAGGCGCTGGACGAACTCGACCGCCGCATCATGCAGATGCAGATCGAGCGCGAGGCTTTGAAGAAGGAAGAGGACAAAGCCTCCAAGGAGCGGCTGGTCAAGCTGGAGAAGGACCTCGCCGACCTCGAACAGCAATCGGCAGAACAGACGGCGCGCTGGCGGTCCGAAAAGGACAAGCTGAACGAGCAGCAGAAGCTGAAGGAGCAGCTCGAGGCCGCGCGCAGCGAGCTGGAACAGGCCCAGCGCAAGGGTAACCTCTCGCGCGCCGGCGAGCTCGCCTATGGCGTGATCCCCGACCTCACCCGCAAGATCGAGCAGGCGCAGGAGGCCTCCGAACAGGCTTCCATGCGCGAGGCGGTCACCGACGAGGATATCGCGGCCGTGGTCTCGCGCTGGACCGGCATTCCCGTGGACAAGATGCTGGCGGGCGAGCGCGACAAGCTGCTCGCGATGGAGAAGCTGCTGGCGGCGCGCGTGGTCGGCCAGCCCGAAGCGGTGGCGGCGGTCTCCAATGCCGTGCGCCGGGCCCGGGCCGGGCTGCAGGATGCCGGGCGTCCCATCGGGTCGTTCCTGTTCCTGGGCCCCACCGGCGTCGGCAAGACCGAACTGACCAAGGCGCTGGCGACCTTCCTGTTCGACGACGACCAGGCCATGGTCCGCATCGACATGTCGGAATTCATGGAGAAGCACGCGGTCTCGCGCCTGATCGGCGCGCCGCCGGGCTATGTCGGCTACGAGGAAGGCGGTGTCCTGACCGAGGCGGTCCGGCGCCGGCCCTACCAGGTGATCCTGTTCGACGAGGTCGAAAAGGCGCACCCGGATGTCTTCAATGTCCTGCTCCAGGTTCTGGACGACGGGCGGCTGACCGACGGACAGGGGCGCACGGTCGATTTCCGCAACACGGTGATCATCCTGACCTCGAACCTGGGCAGCGAATTCCTCGCCGCCGAGGACGCGGACCAGCACCCGGGGCGGACCCGCGATCAGGTCATGGCCGTGGTGCGCAGTGCCTTCCGGCCGGAATTCCTGAACCGGCTGGACGAGGTCATCTTGTTCAACCGCCTGGGCCGGGCCGAGATGACCGGCATCGTCGAGATCCAGTTGGGCCGGCTGCGCAAGCTGCTTGCCGACAAGAAGTTGACGCTGGAACTCGATGATGCAGCCAGGGTCTGGCTGGGCGAGGCCGGTTACGATCCGGTCTATGGCGCGCGGCCGCTGAAGCGGGTGATTCAGCGCAATCTGCAGAACCCGCTGGCCGAGCTGATCCTGGAAGGCGAGGTCAAGGACGGCGATATGGTGAAGGTTACCGTCGAGGGCGGCCAACTGGCCCTGAACGGCAAGGTGATCGACATGGACGTCCCCGCCTTCCGTGCCTCGAAGACCGATCCGGCCTTCATCTCGCCGGTCACCGGTAACGCCTGAGATCGCCATCCTCGATCGCCGTCCCGGGTAACGGCTGTGCCGTTTCCGGGATGGCGGTCTATGCAGAGGCTGCCGGCGTCAAAATGGCCTGCCTGGCACGGCGCAGGATCTGCGTCGCCTTCTCCGGGTCGTCGACGCTGCGCGACAGGGTCAGCGCGCCGACCATGGTCGACACGATGGCCGATGCCCCCTCCGCCGGCCGGCCGGCATCCGCCAGGGCCCCGGCGATCAGGGCGACCAGGCGGTCGTATTGCCTGGTCAGGGCGGCGCGCAGGGGCGGCGGCTGGCGGGCGATTTCGCTGCCCAGGGCGGCCAGGGCGCAGCCGCTGCCCGGGGCATCCTGGTGGCTGCGGCTCAGGTAGGAGCGGACGATCGCTTCCAGGCGCTGCGCCGGCGGCAGGGTCGCCGCGTGCTGGGCCAGGGTGTCGCGGGTGTCGTCCAGGGCCTTGACCAGGGCGTCCTCGACCAGGGCTTCCTTGCTGTCGAAATGAGCATAGAAGCCGCCGTGGGTCAGGCCGGCCTGGCGCATGATTTCGGCCACGCCGATGCCGTCGATGCCGCGTTCGCGCAGCAGGGCCGCCGCCTGCTCGACAATGCGGGCGCGGGATCGTTCCTTGTGGTCGCTGGGGTAGCGCAAGAGGGCCTCCTTCGAGGCTTATTCATATAATATTATATACATCATATTAAAGGGGAATGGTCAATCGCCAGGCATCGAGCCTGGCGATTGCGCCTTATTGCGGCGGTGCTTCGGTCTTGGGCCCGACCGGATCGGCCATGGCGGCCAGCACGGGGGCGGACGCCAGCAGGGCGTCGACCTCGCGCTTGCGTGTGGTAAACGCGCGCAGTTCCTTGCCCGCCAGGCGCCGCCCGGATTGGAAACGGACACCCTGGGGTTGATCTGCTTGCCGGCGGTCAGGATCTCGTAGTGCAGGTGCGGCCCGGTCGAGCGGCCGGTGGT